>CALMPZ010000657.1 GCA_937871645.1 uncultured Polymorphobacter sp. | reverse complement strand
TCGTCGTCATTGGCGGCTTGATCAGCGCAACGATTCTGACGTTGCTGGTGCTGCCGGCGATTACCAAAGTGCTGGTGCGTGCGCCGGTCCGCCACGATCCCGAAGCTGAACCATTGTCCATCGTACCGCTTGCAGGAGCACCAGCATGAACAGGACCATGAAATTGCTGCGGATATACAGCGATGAGGCGGCCTATTTTGGCGACCGCCGCGTGTTTGAGGTGATCGCGTTGCGCGCGCTCGATGCCCGCCTCGATGCGCTGACCGGCTTCGGCCGCTCGGCGCATATGCACAGGCGTCATGTTCTCGAAGAAGACCGCTCGGTGGTCATCGAGATTGTCGACGAGGAAACCAGGTTGCGCGCGTTTGTCGAGCGGCTTGCCGACCTGCCCGACATCGGGCTCATCACGATCGAAGCCGTCGAGATATTGCGCGCCGGTGGCAATACCCGTCATCGCGCAACGCCGCTGATTTGAGGGGAATCAGAATGAGCGATCATCTGCGGCTCGATATCCCGCTCATATTGCCGGAAATTGCAAGCGAGGCTGATGCGTGCGTGTCGCGGCTGATCGACGAGTTGCAAGGGCGCGAGGGTGTGAGCAAGGTCCATGTTGTTGCCGCGGCTGGTGATCAAAACGCCCAACTCTGCATTCACTATGATCCGGATGTCCTGCCGCTGGCGCGCATACGTCAGTTGGCAGCAAGCGCAGGAGCAACGCTCACCGAACGCTTCGGGCATATCGATTGGAAGGTCGATGGCATTTCGCATCAGCGGCGTGCGCGCAGCGTTTCCGCCGGACTGCTTCAAGTCAACGGCGTGATCGAAGCAGATGCCAGTGCCGCGGGGACCGTTCATGTCGAGTTCCTGCGAACGTCCGTGTCCGAGGCAGATATCCGAAGCGCACTCGTGAAGCTCGGGGTGCGGCAGCGCACGCCGATGCCGGAATTGCCATCGACAGTTCCAGCGGCGCAGCCTGCTGACCACGCAGCTGGGGAGGAGCACGAACACGAAGGCATGTTCGGGCCCAACACCGAACTTATCTTTGCACTCGTCTGCGGTGCCTTTCTCGCCGCCGGCTTCGGTATCGAAAAGCTTTGGCCCGGCCATTCCTGGGCGGCGCTGACGCTGTACATTGTGGCGTATTTTTTTGGCGGCTTCTACACGCTGCGCGAGGCCATCGAAAATCTGCGGCTCAAGCGCTTCGAGATCGACACCTTGATGCTGGTCGCCGCGGCGGGAGCTGCGGCGCTCGGTGCCTGGGCCGAAGGCGCGCTGCTGCTGTTCCTGTTCAGCATCGGCCACGCGCTCGAACATTTCGCCATGGGTCGGGCGAAGCGCGCGATCGAAGCGCTTGGCGAACTCGCGCCGCGCACCGCCGTGGTGCGCCGTGAAGGCAAGCAGATTGATGTGCCGATTGAAGACCTGCGAATTGGCGACATCGTGATCGTCAAGCCCAACGAGCGGCTCGCCGCCGATGGCTTCGTCGTGCTGGGCACATCCAGCATCGACCAATCGCCGGTCACCGGCGAAAGTGTTCCGGCCGACAAGACACCGGTAACTGACCGCGCCGAAGCGGCCGCGCAGCCCGACAGGGTCGAGGCGGCCCACCGCGCCTATGCCGGCACAATCAACGGCGCCGGCGCGATCGAGATCGAGGTCACGCGGCTGTCAGGTGACACCACGCTGGCAAAGGTCGTGAAGATGGTCAGCGAAGCCGAAGCGCAGAAATCCCCGACCCAACGCTTCACCGATCGCTTCGAGCGCATTTTCGTGCCCGCAGTTCTCGTTCTCGTCGGCGTGCTGCTGTTTGCCTGGGTGGTGGTCGACGAGCCGTTCCGCGACAGCTTCTACCGGGCAATGGCGGTACTGGTCGCTGCCAGCCCCTGCGCGCTGGCGATCGCGACGCCGAGTGCGGTGCTGTCGGGGATTGCCCGGGCCGCACGTGGCGGCGTGTTGATCAAGGGCGGTGGTCCGCTCGAGAACTTGGGTTCCCTGACCGCGCTGGCGCTCGACAAGACTGGCACGCTGACCGAGGGCAAGCCCAGAATTACCGACGTTGTGCCGGCCGAAGGCATAGATGAAGCGACGTTGTTGGCGGTTGCGGTCGCGGTCGAGGACCTGAGCGACCATCCGCTGGCACGGGCGATTGTGCGCGATGGCCGGGTGCGACTAGGTACTACGCCGGTACCCAAGGCATCCGGCCTGACCAGCCTGACCGGCCAGGGCGTCCGGGCGCAGATTGGCGACGCAGCAATCGTCATCGGCAAAGCCGAAATGTTCGGACAAGACGGCATGGCGCCGCTGTCGGCAGCGATGCAGGCGGCGATTGCCCGGCTGCGTGAGCAGGGGCGAACAACGATGGTCGTGCGCCGAAACAACGACGACCTTGGCGCAATCGGGTTGATGGACACACCGCGCGCCGCGGCGAAGCCGGCGCTCGCGCGGCTGCGTGCCTTGGGCATGACCCGCATCATCATGATTTCGGGCGATAATCAGCGCGTCGCCGATGCGGTCGCCAAAGAAGTCGGTATCGACGAGGCCTGGGGCGACCTGATGCCCGAAGACAAGGTCGCGGCGATCAGCAAGCTGCGCGCACAAGCCCCGGTCGCGATGGTTGGCGACGGCGTGAACGATGCGCCCGCCATGGCCAACGCAACGGTGGGCATTGCGATGGGGGCCGCCGGTTCCGACGTGGCCTTGGAAACCGCAGACGTTGCCTTGATGGCTGACGATCTGGCCCATTTGCCGTTCGTGATCGGCCTGAGCCGTCAAACCCGTTCGATCATCCGGCAGAATCTCGTCATCAGCCTGGGCATGGTGGGCATACTGGTTCCCGCAACGATCCTGGGTCTCGGCATTGGCCCGGCAGTCGCGGCGCATGAAGGATCGACGCTTGTCGTGGTTTTCAACGCGCTCCGGCTGCTTGCCTACCGCGACCGGGACGAGGCGTTTGCCAAAGCCTCATAAGCCGTCGCCTTGCATGCTTCGCGAGGGTCACATTTTGGAACATTTGGTCGCCACGCGCCGCTCCCCAATCGCTTCTGCGCACGGCTGCTTTGCTCGCATACCAAATGCCAAGCTGCCGTGCAGGTATCGGCCCCGAACTTGTCGAAAACGGCCCGAACGGAACACGTGCGAAGCGACGCAGCCTTCCGCCCTTTTCGAAGATCGCAGACCGTGCCGTAGCCTGACCAATTACGCCCGCGCAGCGACAATGCTGCGCGAGCGTTCCGCGTTCGCGGTCATTTGGGCGGCGTTGTTCCCGCGCCAGGACTGGCCGGTGAATGCGTGCACCCTGCCATCTTGCCGTCGGTCATCCCCGATCCGCCCATCATGCCGTCGGGCATTTTGTGTCCGTTCATCATAGCGGAACTGTCTCCGCCCATTGGCGCAGGCGGCGCGCCGGCGCCTGCTATCTGGCCCGGCATCGGCTTGCCCGACATCATCGCGCATCCCGGCTGTACGGAAGTGCTGGCAGGAGCGGGCGTCCCGGGCGGTTCGGGCGTCGTCGTGGCTGCCGCAGGATGATGACCTGCTTGGGGATCGGGATCGCTCGCGAAAGCCGGCGGTGCAAACAGGACAAAAGTGCACAGCAAGGCGAACTGCGAAAAAGTCTTCATGATGTTCTCCAATCGAGTGCGTTTGACGTTTACGAACCGAACCTGACGAAAAGGTTGTAGAAAGCTGCGACCAGCGCACCCGCGAGTGCGCCGAACGCCAGGGCACTGCCGAGCCCCTGTACAAGCGCGGCAATGGTCGTGAACACGGCTTGCGTGAATAGTGCGACGAACATGTGCGACACTGCGGTTGGGAAGATGACGGCGCCGGCCCAGCACAGAATGAACAGGACCCCTAGTGCCGCGGCCCCTGTCAGCGCGCATCGGAACACGCCGATCCCTGGACTGGTCGACCGGTCAACATTGATTGGCGACATGCGATCCTCCTACTGATTCGGCTGGGATACAGGTGACTTGGCGCGTCGCCTTCCAGACCGATGGTGATTTCCGAATTGGCCTATAACTTCACGGCCCGCAGACGCAGCGCATTGGTGATGACGCTGAACGACGACAGCGCCATTGCACCCGCTGCAATCGCCGGCGACAGCAGCGTGCCCGTCCATGGATAGAGTACGCCCGCCGCAATCGGGATTCCTGCGACGTTGTAGATAAACGCGAACACCAGATTCTGGCGGATGTTGCGCATCACCGCGCGGGAAAGGTTTCGGGCGCGGACAATGCCCTGCAGGTCGCCCTTGAGCAGCGTTACGCCGGCGCTTTCCTTGGCGACATCGGCACCCGCACCCATCGCAATGCCGACATCGGCGGCGGCGAGTGCGGGAGCGTCGTTGACGCCGTCACCCGCCATTGCGACGATCCGCCCTTCGCCGCGCAGCTTTGCCACCACTGCCGCCTTGTCCTGCGGCAAGACTTCGGCCTCGACCTTGTCGATGCCCAGCCGCCGTGCGACGGCCTCGGCGGTGACGCGGTTGTCGCCGGTCATCATTACTACTTCGACACCCTCGGCCTTGAGCGCGGCGATGGCGTCGGCGCTGGTTGCCTTGATCGGGTCGGCGATGCCGATGACGCCGCCGAGCTTGCCGTCGATGCCGATCAGGATCGCGGTTACGCCGTCCGCGCGAAGGCTATCGGCTTCGGTGTCCATGCTGGCACCGTCAATGCCCTGTTCGCGCAGGAAGCTGCTCTTGCCGAGTACGATCTTATGGCCGTCCACCGTTCCTGTGACGCCCTTGCCCACCGGCGAATCGAAGTTGGTCGCCTCGACCACCGCCAGCTTGCGGTCATTGGCCGCACGGACGATGGCATCGGCAAGCGGGTGTTCGCTGCCGCGTTCGAGGCTGGCTGCGAGCCGCAGCAATTCGGCCTCGTCGAACCCCGGTGCAGGCCGGATCGCCGTGACCGCGGGCTTGCCTTCGGTCAGGGTGCCGGTCTTGTCGACGACCAGCGTGTTGACCTTTTCGAAGCGTTCGAGCGCTTCGGCATTCTTGATCAGCACGCCGGCCTGCGCGCCGCGCCCGACGCCGACCATGATCGAAATCGGCGTCGCCAGCCCGAGCGCGCACGGGCAGGCAATAATCAGCACAGACACCGCGACGATCAGCGCATAGGAAAAGCGCGGCTCGGGCCCGACGGCCCACCAGATGCCGCCGGCGATCAGTGCAGCAGCAATCACCGCGGGGACGAACCAGCCCGACACCTGGTCCGCCAGCCGCTGGATCGGCGCGCGACTGCGCTGCGCCGAAGCGACCATTTGGACGATCTGCGCCAGTAATGTATCGGCGCCGACCTTTTCGGCACGCATCGTGAACGACGCGGTGGTGTTGATCGCGCCCGCCACCAGCTTGTCGCCGACCTCTTTGGTCACCGGCATCGATTCGCCGGTGACCAGCGATTCGTCGACCATGCCGCGGCCTTCGGTTAGTTCGCCGTCGACCGGGATTTTCTCGCCGGGGCGGACCCGCAGCCGGTCGCCCACGACGACGAGGTCGAGCGTGACATCCTCGTCGCTGCCGTCGGCGCGGATGCGGCGTGCGGTCTTGGGGGCAAGGTCAAGCAGCGCACGGATGGCGCCCGACGTGCGCTCGCGGGCGCGCAGTTCAAGCACCTGGCCGAGCAGCACGAGCACGGTGATGACCGCGGCGGCTTCGAAATATACCGGGATACCGCCACTGGCATCGCGAACGCCCGGTGGGAACAGCCCTGGCGCCAGCACAGAGACGACGCTGT
>CALMPZ010000656.1 GCA_937871645.1 uncultured Polymorphobacter sp. | reverse complement strand
CCCGCTGCACCCCGAAACCCTGGCGCTGCATGCCGGGTGGCGCGCCGATCCCGCGACGGGTTCGGTGGCTGTGCCGATCCACCAGACCACCTCGTACCAGTTCCGCGATACCGGGCACGCCTCCGCGCTGTTCGCGCTGCAGGAGTTGGGCAACATCTATACGCGAATGATGAACCCGACGACCGATGTGCTGGAAAAGCGCGTGGCCGCGCTTGACGGCGGTGTCGCGGCGCTCGGCGTTGCGTCAGGCCAAGCCGCGTCCGCAATGGCGCTGCAGACGCTCGCGAAGGCCGGCGACAATGTGGTCAGTTCCACCGCGCTCTATGGCGGCACCTGGAACCTGTTCGCCAACACCTTGCGCGATCAGGGCATCGACGTGCGGTTTGTCGATCCTGCCGATCCCGCCAACTTCGGGCGTGCCACGGATGACCGGACGCGCGCCTATTATGCCGAGACGTTGCCCAATCCCAAACTGGAAGTCTTCCCGATCGCGGAAGTGGCAGCGATCGGGCGGGCGCTCGGCATCCCGCTGATCATGGACAACACCGCCGCGCCGTTGCTGTGCCGGCCGCTCGCGCATGGTGCCGCGGCGCTGGTCTATTCGGCGACCAAATATCTCGGTGGTCATGGCACATCGATCGGCGGGCTTATCGTCGACGGCGGCAACTTCGACTGGGCGGCTGCCGGCGACCGCCAACCCGCACTCAACAGCCCGGACCCGTCGTACCACGGCGCAGTCTGGACGCAGGCGGTGCAGGCGCTTGGGCCCGTCGCCTACATCATGCGTGCCCGCACCGTGCTGCTGCGCGACCTCGGCGCGGCCATGTCGCCGTTCAACGCGTTTCAGTTGCTGCAGGGCGTCGAAACGCTGCCGCTGCGCATGCCGCGTCATTGCGAGAACGCTGTCAAGGTGGCCGACTGGCTGGCGCAGCGCGCGCAGGTGACGCGGGTCATCCATCCCAGCCAGCAGACCGGCGAAGTGCGTGCGCGCGCTGACCGCTATCTTGCCGGCGGGCTGGGCGGACTGGTCGGGTTCGAGCTTGCCGGCGGTGTCGAGGCCGGGCGCAAGTTCATCGACGGGCTGCAACTGCTCTACCATGTTGCCAATATCGGCGACGCGCGCAGCCTGGCGATCCATCCGGCCTCCACGACGCACTCGCAGCTTGATGCGCAAGCGCAACTGGCGACCGGGGTTTCCCCCGGTTATGTGCGGCTGTCGATAGGTCTGGAGCACATCGACGACATCATCGCTGACCTCGACCAGGCGCTGACCGCCGCAGGCGCCTAGCGGCGGCCACCAGCCAGCCGCGCGGCATCGGGACTTGACCGCAGCCTTGCCATGGCGACGCAGCCCAGCACCGGGCCGATGGCGAGCATCGTGAAGGCGCCCGTCCAGCCCAGCGCGTCCGACACGGGCGCCACGAGCTGGATGCTCACCAGCGTCAACAGGAAGCCCGCACAGGTCTGCAAAGTCAGCATGGTGCCCACCGATTCGGGATCGCTGAGCTCGGCGATGCTGGCCGAAAACTGTGCAGAGTCGGCGATGATGGTGATGCCCCACACGACCGCGACCGCGATGACCAGCGCCGGCGGCGCACCGAGCAGCCAGCCCATAGCGGCCGCGCAGGTGCCGCTCGCGGCCATCGACGCGATGGTGACTGTCGTGCGCCCCCAGCGATCGGCACAGACGCCGCCAAGCCAGGCCCCGACTGCACCGGCTGCGATCGCCGCGAACGTGGCAAATTCGGCAAGGCCATGGGCATCCTCAACGCCCGACAGCCGGAAACTTGCCGCCAGAAACACCGCCAGCCAGGTCCACATGGCGTAGAGTTCCCACATGTGACCCAGATAGCCGAGGTTGGCGAGCCGCAGTGCCGGATTGCGCCAGGCCTGCGACACGCGGCCCGCATCAAGGCGCACCTGTCGCGGCACGTTCGGGCCGACGCCGGCCGTCAGAATGGCCAGTCCGCCGCACGCCGCCAGGCCGGCGGCCACCAGATAGATGACCCGCCAGTCGAGCTGGCCGAACGCCGCCAGCGCATGCGGGCTCGCCGAGCCGAGCGTCAGCGCCCCGACCAGCAGGCCGACGAGCAGGCCGAGGTCGCCCTTCGCCCAAGTGGCGGCAAGACGCATGCCGATCGGGTAGACGCCCGCCAAGGCAACACCGGTCAGAAACCGCAGCGCCAGGATGCCCGCCCCCGTCGGTGGCAGCATGGCCAGTGCTGCCGACGCAGCGGCGGCGCCGAAGGCCGCGATCATGAAGATGCGGCGCGGATCGAAGCGATCGGGGATGCCAAGTAGCGCACTGGCCAGCGTTCCGCAGACAAAACCCGCCTGTACTGCACTGGTCAGCATCGCCGTCGCAAAGCCCGACAGCGGTGCGCTGCGGGCCAGCGCCGAGGCGACGGCGGCAGAGGCGAACCACACCGCCATGGCCGTGACCTGCGCGAACAGGATGACGGCGATCGACGGCCATTTGGCCGCCAGTCCGCCACGCCACGCCCGCGCTGCCGGCGGCATGTCAGCATTGCCGCGGCTCAATGGCGGTCCCCCCTCAATCTCGCTGGCCATCAGTCCGGCTGCTGACCCCACATCCGCCGGCTTGCGGCCGCCGGATGATGGTCCGCCAGACGCGGACCACGCCCGAACAGCTTTTCACGGTAGGTGCCCGGCGCATAGTCCTTCTTCAACAGCCCGCGGCGTTGCAGTTCGGGCACCAGGTGTTCGACAACGTCGACAAAGGTCTCGGGCATGACGGCATAGGCGAGATTGAAGCCGTCGAGATCGGCCATCTCCGCCCAGGCTTCGAGCTGGTCGGCAATGCGCTGCGGCCCGCCCACCAGTACCGGCCCGCCGCCGCCTAGCGCCACCGCGCGCCCGATGCTTTCGACGTCTTGATGCGCGCTGCTGCCGCCGGCGGTGAAGGCGGCTGCGGCGCCCTCGATGGCGTTGCTGGTGGCGGCGGTGGCGTTGATGAGCTCGGGCTTGGAAAAGTCGATACCGGTCCAGCCACCCATCAGCGCCAAGGCCCCCGATGAGCTCGCATATTGCTTATAGTCTGCGAATCTCGCTTCGGCTTCGGCATCGGTCGCGGCGGTGATGACCGTCACCAGCGCGAACACCAGGAGTTGCGAACGATCCCGGCCTGCCTCGGCTGCCAGGGCACGCAGCTTGGCTACGTCGGCGGCCATCTTGCTTTGCGAATTGCCGCCGACAAACACGCATTCGGCATGGCGCGCGGCGAAGGCCGTGCCTTTTGATGAAGAGCCGGCTTGATACAGGACAGGCGTGCGCTGCGGCGACGGTTCGCACAGGTGCACGCCGTCGACGTGGAAGTATTCGCCGTCATGGACAATCCGGTGCACCTTGGCGGGATCGGCAAAGACCCCGGCTTCGCGGTCGCAGCGTCGCGCGTCGTCCTCCCAGCTGCCTTCCCAGAAGCCGTACTGGATCGCCATGAACTCCTCGGCGATGTCGTAGCGGATATCGTGCGTCACCTGCTTGCCGGCGCCTGCGCCCTTGGCGCCGCTGTCGAGGTAGCCGGTCACGATGTTCCAGCCAATGCGGCCATCGGTCATGTGGTCGAGCGTCGACATGCGGCGCGCGAACGGCAGCGGCGGCTCGTGTGACAGGTTGACGGTGGCGGCATACGCCAGATGCTGTGTCGCCTGCGCCATCGGCGGGATGATCAGCAGCGGATCGTTGGTCGGCACCTGCACGGCCTCGCGCAGCGCCGTGTCGGGGCTGCCGCCATACACATCGTATACGCCCACGACGTCCGCCAGAAACAGCGCATCGAACCTGCCGCGCTCGAGCAGTTTCGCCAGTTCGACCCAATGGCTGGTGTGCTTGTAATTCGGCGACTGGTCGCGGGGATGCCGCCACAGCCCTTGCGATTGGTGGCCCACGCAGTTCATGGCAAAGGCATTCAAACGAAGTTCGCGAACCATGCTATCCTCCCTAGTTTCGTGAAGTTTATACACACTGACTAATATTCGTCAATTGACCAATTTCACATTCTGGTGCACCATATGCCATGTTAACCGGTGAGGAGCGGGGCATGGATCGTGCCGAAGCGGCGCACGTCGCAAAATGTCGGACGGGCGCGAAAGTTGTGCTACGCAGCGGCATGAGCAAAGCGCCTGAACCTGCAAATCCGCTGATCGGCGCCTGGCGCCTGAGCAACCGGGAAGGTTCGGCGCGGTACCAGACAGGCCGCGACCGCGTGGCGCAAATTGTCGAAACCGCGCTCGAGATCATCCTCGAAAGCGGCTATCAGGCGCTGACGCTGCGGGAAGTGGCACGGCGCTGCAAGGTGCAGATCGGCGCCATCAGCCACTATTACAAAAGCCGTACCGTCCTGCTGCAAGACGTCATCAACTCGGTGATGGTGCCCTATTCCGAGAACTTCCGGGCCATCGAACATGCACCCGACGCCACGCCCGAACAAAAGCTCGAACGGCTGATCCGGTTCCTGCTCGAAGACCTGCAGACCCGCCGGACGACACGGTTGTTTCCGCACCTGTGGGTGCTGGCCAACCACGATGAGTTCGTCGCCAAGGCGGTGGACAGCATCTACATCCTCGAGCGGTCGATGTTCACGAAACTGATCGCCGAGATCAATCCGGGGCTCAACGAGGTCGAACGCGAAACGCTGGCGGTATTTATTGCATCGGCGGTAGCCGGCTCGATCATGTTTGTCGGCTATGAGAAACCCTGGGCGCCGCAATTGCCGCTCTACAGTGCCATCACCTGCCGGGCACTGATCGAACTGGTCCGGACCATCACCGCCGACCAGCTCAAAGCCTATGGCTGGCAGCGCGAGGCTCTTAAACCGGGCTGGGCACCGCCAACCTTGCTGCCACCTGCCGAATATGCTGCGCTCATCGCCGGCGCCCGTAGCACCACGGAAAGTCCGGCAGACTAGGCCCGCTTCGCCTTCAGAGCGTGCAGGTTTCGCCGTCTGCGGGGATCAGGACGCGGTCAGCTAGATGATGTTCCTCGACGTACCGCCGAAGATCGTCGCGCTTCGCAACCGCGTGATTGACCGCTTCGAAATGGCTGGCGATGATCGTTGCTGAAGGCGCCGCCTCGCACACGGCACCCACCCCGTCGGCATCCATGATGATGCTGCCCAGCCCCGGGATCTGTGCGTCGCCGGCGTTCAGGATAATGACCTCGGGCCGGTACGTCGCAATGTTGGCCGCCACATAGTCGTTCCACACCGTGTCGCCGGCAAGGTAGAGCGTCTTCTCGTCGGGGTGGCTGAAGACGATGCCGCAAACCTCCAGAAGCCCGTCATAGACCGCCTGCAGCGCCAGATCAGATCCATGCTGGCCAGGGACCTTGCGCATCTTCACGCCGTTGAATTCCGGATTGCCGGTGAGTACGCGAACATCGCTGAAAGCCTTGCCGTCGACGTGATGCACGGCACCGTCATCCAGCGAGACATAGCCGGCCTGGCTGATCAACGCCTTGTCGCCGAAATGCTGGACGAACATCGGCAGGCTTGCGGGTATCACCTCGGCTGCCGTCTGGTCCCAGTGATCGGTGTGCACATGCGTGACAACCACTGCATCCACGTCGAGAATCTGCTCCATTGCTGTTGAAAGCGCGACAGTGGGATTGCGCAGATGATCGTTGGCGGTGCCGGCAAAACCCGGCATCGATTCCTTGGGCGCCAGCATCGGGTCGATCAGAAATTTGACCCCGCCATATTCGATCACCAGCGTTGCATTGCGGATTTGGGTAACCTTCATCGCTTGATCCTTACTGCCTGCGCTGCCGCGCGAGCGACGGCGCGCGTCTGCGCCGGTCGTTTCCTCACGTCGTCAGCCAGCACAATCTTCTCGTTATGAAGATTAGTCAATTGCATAATATTGGTCACATAGACTAATTTGTGCAATCGATGAGTCTGGGGAGCGCGACGAGATGAGCGGCGATGTGACAGCGATGGAAGCCGGCGTCGAACATCTCGACGTGCTGGTCGTCGGTGCAGGAATTTCGGGCATTGCGGCTGCCTACGCGCTGAGCCGGGGACCAAAGCGGCGCTTCGCGGTTCTCGAGGCCATCGACGGCCATGGCGGGACCTGGCGGTTGCACCGCTATCCGGGTGTGCGGTCGGACAGTGACATGTTCACCTATGGCTTTGCCTTCAAGCCATGGCGCGGCGCGCCCATCGCTAGCGGTGCCGAGATTCTCGAATATCTGGGAGAGGCCATCGCCGAGAACGGCCTGGCACCCCACTTCCGCTACGGCTGGCAGATCGCGCGTGCGGACTGGGACAGCCGGACAAGTGTTTGGCGGCTCAAGGGCACGCGCGGTCCGGACGCCATACCGTTCGAGATGACTTGCGGCTTTTTGTGGATGTGCCAGGGCTATTATCGTCATGCCAAGGGCTTCACGCCGGAATGGCCGGATATGGCCAAGTTTCAGGGCGAAATCATCCATCCGCCAACATGGCCCGACGGACTTCGGCTGACGGGGAAACGCGTCGTTGTCATAGGCTCGGGCGCGACGGCGGCAACGCTGGTGCCGGCGCTTGCCGGGCAGGGCGCGCACGTGACGATGCTGCAGCGATCCCCGACCTATTTCAACCTGCAGGAAAACCGCCATGAACTGGCCGACACGCTACGCGATCTGGAGCTGGATCCCGCGGTCATCCACGACATCCTGCGCAAGAAGATTACCTACGACCAGAATGCCTATTTCCGGCATGTTGCAAAGCATCCCGAGCAGGCGCGGCAGGAGTTGTTGCGCGCGCTGGAAAACTGGCTGCCCAAGGCAGAGATCGAAAGGCACTTCTCGCCCGTCTATTCGCCTTGGCAGCAACGGGTGGCCGTCACACCATCGGCCGACCTGTTCCAAGCCATCAAAAGCGGCGCGGCTTCGATTGTCACCGATCAGATCGAGCGGTTCACGCCGACCGGCATCGCGTTGAGGTCCGGACAAAGTCTGGCAGCTGATGTCGTGATTACGGCAACCGGATTTGAAATCACCACGCTGGGCGACGCGGTGTTCTCCGTCGATGGCCGGCCCGTCGAGATTGACCAAACGTCCACCTATCGCGGCTGCATGTTCACCGGCCTTCCCAATCTGGTGCGCTCGGTCGGCTATCTGCGCTTGTCGAGCTGGACGCTGCGGGCGGAACTCACCGCCGATTTCGTCTTGCGTCTGCTGGCGCAGATGGACGCGTCGGGCGCCGCGTCGGTGGAAGTTGAAATGCCCGCAACCATAAGCGTGCCTGCCCAAAACAAGGGCAGCGATCTCAAACCCTTCACGGCAACCTACATGATGCGCGCGTTGCAGCAGATGCCGCAGAGCGGCCCCGGACCGGATTGGCAGTTCGAAGACTATTGGACGGAGAAGGAAAGTTTTCCGGCGATTGACCTGACGGGAGCGCCATTCGTTTATCGCGGCCCCGGCCGACAGCGCGCCGGCAGACGTTCTATCCCGACGTCATGATTTGAACTTCGGCGGGCGCTTGTCGAGGAAGGCGCCAATCCCCTCCATCGCGTCGTCCTCCATCATGTTTTGCGCCATGACTTCGGCCGCGAGACGATAGGCATCGCTGCGCGTCAGTTCCTGTTGCGCGTAGAATAGCGCCTTGCCGTAGCGTAGCGCGGCGGGACTTTTTGCTTCGATCTCGCGCACCAATGCCCCGACCCGATCATCGAGCTGGTCGTCGGGCACCGCGTCATTCACCAGCCCCCAATCGGCCGCCGTCGCTGCATCAATGAAGCGCCCTGTCGCCAGCATCTCGAACGCGCGTTTCGTGGCGACATTGCGTGACAGAGCGACGGCCGGCGTCGAACAGAACAGCCCGACGTTGATGCCCGACACGGCAAAGCGCGCCGAATGCGACGCAATGGCAAGGTCACAGCTCGCCACCAGCTGGCAGCCGGCGGCCGTCGCGATGCCGTGCACGCGCGCGATGACGGGTACCGGCAGGCGCGTGATCGCCTCCATCACCACCGTGCACTTCGCAAACAGCCGGCGATAATAGTCGAGCGTCGGCGTGGCGTGCATCTGGCGCAAGTCGTGCCCGGCGCAAAAGGCCTTGCCCGCACCCGACAGGACGACGCAGCGCACCGTGGCGTCATGCCCGATTGCGACCAGCGCCTGCTCCAGCGCATCCAGCAGCTCATCCGAAAGCGCGTTGAATTGCGCTGGCCGGTTGAGGCAGAGGTCGACCCTGCCGCCCGTGCGGGTCACCGTCACCAGCGGCTCGGTATGATTCGCATCCGTCATGCAATGCTCCAGTCACGCCTGTTTACCTCGCCCCGCCGGCAGCAACGTGAGCGCCTGAGCCTGCTCGAAACGGGCGCGGCTGTGAATCCGTCCCCTTTCCAGCCCGGTCGC
>CALMPZ010000655.1 GCA_937871645.1 uncultured Polymorphobacter sp. | reverse complement strand
TTCGTTCTTGCTGCCGGTGAAAAGAAAGCTGGGTCCCGGCCTTCGCCGGGATGACGATGAAATAACGGGATGACGATAGCGCTCTTCAATCGGGTGCAGGCCTCAGGCCTGCCCGCCGGAGGCCCTTAAAACCTACTCCGTCGTCTTCCCGTCAAAATGCTCGTGCAGCGCCTCCGCATCGGCGCGCGTCAACGCAATCACGCCGTCGACATGTTCGGGCGGGGCGTACAGCGTGTAGAGCCGCAGCAGCTTGTCGCCGGTGTTGATGACATTGTGCTTCGCGCCCGCCGGCACGATCATCGCGAAGCCGCTTTTGATGCTGCTGGTCTTGCCGTCGATGATGATTTCACCCTTGCCCTTTTCGACGCGGAAGAACTGGTCGTGTGTCGTGTGGATTTCAGCGCCGATGTCCTCGCCGGGTTTGAGCGCCATCAGCACGAGTTGCAGGTGCTTGCCGGTGTACAGCACCTTGCGGAAGTTGGCATTGTCTTCGGTCAGTGCCTCGATGTCGGCGATATAGCCCTTCATGGTGGCCTCCTTTGTTTGGTAGGTGGAATGATAGTCCTGCCGCGTTTGCGCTGCATTGACCATGATCAATGTCCGGCGCGGCGCAATGGTTCCATGAACTGGCCAGCAAACTTGCCCTGCGCAGCGCTGCGGGCTAGGCGTGGCACCATGAGAGTTTGGGTTTTGGGGGCATTGCTGGCGCTGGCGGCACCGCTGTCGGCGGCGACGCCGTGGGCGCAGGGCGTGCTCGATGCCGGTTTCGCGGCATATGCGGCGGGTGACTACGGTCAGGCGCATGTGCAGTTCACGAAGCTCGCCAATCACGGCTCGGCGATCGGTGAAACCATGCTCGGCACGATGTATGCGCGCGGGCAGGGCGTCGCCGCCGATCCCGCCACCGCCGCGACCTATTGGTTCCGCGCTGCCAGCCGCGGCTATGCGCCCGGGCAACTGGCGCTGGCGCGGGCGCTGGCGGCGGGCAAGGGCGTCAGCCGCGACACCGATGATGCCTGGGTCTGGGCGCAGTTGGCCGCCGCGCGCGGTGATGCGGCACTGCGCGCCGAGGCACTCGAACTCGCCAACCGGCTCGAGTTGGCGCTTGCCCCCGCCAAAGTCGAAGCACTGACGCGGCGTGTCGAAGGCTGGCG
>CALMPZ010000654.1 GCA_937871645.1 uncultured Polymorphobacter sp. | reverse complement strand
AGACTACCGATTGGGTCGAATTGGTGCTTTGCCATGGTCTGGAGGCTAATTGCGCGGGGGTGGTTTAGCAACGAACCAAATCGCTGCCGCGCATGGAACGGGCTCGCCCGTCATCATTCTTCTACATCTTACAGTTGGCGCGGTGGAACGGCGAAAGGGGGTCGTTTGCTGCCGTTCCGCTTTCTCTCCCGCAGGCGGGCGCCGGGTATTCGTCGCAAGGGCGCAAAATCAAATGGGTGCAGGCCTCAGGCCTGCCCGCCGGAGGCCCTTAAACCTCTTACCGTCCCGTCCTACTTCACCGCCGGCTTGATCGCATAAAGCTGGTCCGCATCGGGGAACGAGCGGTCGCGCACGGCGGCGGCGTATTGCGCGGCGGCGTCGTCGATGCGGGCGGCGAGGTCATCGAAGCGGCGGACGAAGCGCGGGGTGCGTTCGAAGAGGCCGAGCATGTCTTCGGCGACGAGCACCTGGCCGTCGCAGGCGGGTGAGGCGCCGATGCCGATGGTCGGGCATTTGACGGCGGCGGTGATGGCGCGGCCGAGTGGTTCGACGACGCCTTCGACGACCATGGCGAAGGCGCCTGCGGCGTCGACGGCGCGGGCGTCACCGAGGATTTTTTCATATTCGGCTTCGGAGCGGCCGCGGGCGCCGTAGCCGCCGAGTGCGTTGACCGCCTGCGGGGTGAGGCCGATGTGCGCGACGACGGGGATGCCGCGTTGCGAGAGGAAGGTGATGGTTTCGGCCATGACTGCGCCGCCTTCGAGTTTGATGGCGGCGGCGCCGGTTTCCTTCATGACGCGCGCGGCGGTTTCGAACGCCTGCTGCGGGCTGGCTTCGTAGCTGCCGAACGGCAGATCGACGACGACGACGGCGTGGTAGGAACCACGGACGACGGCGGCGCCGTGCGCGCACATCATCTCCAGCGTGACGTGGACGGTTGTGTCGAGGCCGTAGATGACCTGCCCCAGGCTATCACCCACCAGCAGCATGTCGCAGTGGCGGTCGAAGATCTGTGCCATGCGGGCGGTGTACGCCGTCAGCATGACGATGGGGTCGCCGCCCTTGCGTGCGGCGATCGCGGGCACGGTCAGCCGGCGGATGGGTTCGGGGACGGGATGCGCGCGACTGGTCGCGGTATCGAGCGTGAAGGTTGTCGACATGGTTACCTCTGGGGCCAGCTGTGGGCCTTGGGGGGGTACGGCAGGTCGGGTGCTTTAGCGGAGTTCGGGGGGGTTGGGCCAGCGATAGTGCGTTGCGGGTGCGGTTCAACCTTTGAGCAGCGCGGCGGCGTAGATGTCGGGTTTGAAGCCGGCGAGCAGCACGGGGGCACCGCCAGGGCTGGTGCCGGACAGGATCGGGCGCTTGATCATCGACGGTTGCGCCAGCATCAGCTGGGTGGCGCGTGCGGCATCGAGATTGGCGCGGTCGGCTTCGGGGAGCGCGCGAAAGGTGGTGCCGGCGCGGTTGAGCACGACCTCCCAGCCGAGCGCCTTGCACCAGGCGGCGAGCAGCGCGGCATCGGCGCCTTCGGCCTTATAGTCGTGGAAGCTGTAGGCGACGGCGTTGGCTTCGAGCCAAGTGCGCGCCTTCTTCATCGTGTCGCAGTTGCGGATGCCGTAGAGGTCGAGGCTCATCGTGCGGCCAATGCTGCTGCCGGATAGTCGGCGAAGACGCCGTCGACACCGAGGCTGTAGAACAGTTTGTATTCGGCTGCCGCGTCACCGGGTGCGGCGGGGCCGCCGGCACTGCGGAAGTCGGCGGGCAGGAAGTAGTTTTCGCTGCGGAAGGTCCAGGGGTGAACCTTGAGCCCGGCGGCATGCGCGTCGGCGATCAGCGTGGTCGGGGTACCGAGCTTGCCGGCGGCGTCACGCGGG
>CALMPZ010000653.1 GCA_937871645.1 uncultured Polymorphobacter sp. | reverse complement strand
CGCGCCGGTGGCGGCACCGCCGCCGGTGTCAGTGCGGGCCAGCACCGGTGCGAGTTGTGCCTTCGCCGCCGCGTGCATTGCCGCCGACATCTGCGCCGACTGCTGGAGCTGCTTGAGGTCGCGGTAGTCTTCGGGCGCCGTCAGCCGCGCAATCGTGGCATCGACGCGTTCTTCGAGCGCGGCGCGACCGGCGAGTGAGCCGAGATCGAGGTCGGCATAGCTGATCTCGCCGGTGACGGTCTGCTGCGCGGCGGCAGCGGTGGCGAACATCGGCAGTGCGATCAGCGCGGCGGCAATGAGGGGGGTGCGAAACATCATGTCAATTCTCCCAAGGGTTTCAGGGCTGCGGCGGGGGGAGCCGCACAGCCTTTCTGCGCTTGGGGGGGCATGTCTGTCGCGACGAAGTCGATGAGTGTCGGTGGCGCTACGACCAGCGTCAAACCGCGCCGACCAACAGCATTTCTGCATCGACGAACGCCGCCGCCTGCCGCAAGCCACCACGATTCGGCAGCACATCCATCAATCGGGTGCAGGCGTCACGCCTGCCCGCCGAAGGCCCTTAACTGAACCTCCGGCGGGCGTGCGTTTACGGTTCAGGCGCTCGCCGGGCTTTCGGTCGATGCCGCGCCGGACTTGCCGGCCTTGGGCTTGCTCTTGCGCTTGGCCTTGGCAACGCCGGGGACGATTTCGAACGCCAGTGTCGCTTCGGGCGTGTCGGCATCCTTGACATGGACGCGGACCTCGCCGCCGTGTACCAGCTTGCCGAACAGCAGTTCTTCGGCGAGCGGCTGCTTGATCTTCTCCTGGATCAGGCGCGCCAGCGGCCGGGCGCCGAACAGCTTGTCATAGCCGCGCTCGATCAGCCAAGTCTTGGCCTCGTCGGTCAGCGCGATATGGACGTCGCGGTCGGCGAGCTGCATTTCGAGGCCGAGCACGAACTTGTCGATGACGCGCATGATCACCGCCGGCGGCAGATAGTCGAACGGCACGATGGCGTCCAAGCGGTTGCGGAACTCGGGAGTGAACATCTTCTTGATCGCCTCCTCGTCCTCGCCCTCGCGGGTGATCGAGCCGAACCCGACGCCTTCGCGCGCCATGTCGCTGGCGCCGGCATTGGTCGTCATGATCAGGATGACGTTGCGGAAATCGACGGTCTTGCCGTGGTGGTCGGTCAGCTTGCCGTTGTCCATGACCTGCAACAGGATGTTGAACAGGTCGGGGTGGGCCTTTTCGATTTCGTCGAGCAGCAGCACGCCGTGCGGGTTCTGGTCGACGGCATCGGTGAGCAGCCCGCCCTGGTCGAAGCCGACATAGCCCGGCGGTGCACCGATCAGCCGCGAGACGCTGTGGCGTTCCATATACTCCGACATGTCGAAGCGCGTCAGCGGGATGCCGAGGATGGTCGCCAGCTGGCGCGCCACTTCGGTCTTGCCGACGCCGGTCGGGCCGGAGAACAGATAGTTGCCGATCGGCTTGTTGGGTTCGCGCAGGCCGGCACGGCTAAGCTTGATGGCGGACGCCACACGCTCGATCGCCTTGTCTTGCCCGAACACCACGCGCTTGAGGTCGGCTTCCAGCGTGCCGAGTGCCTTCTTGTCGTCGGTCGAGACGCTTTTCGGCGGGATGCGCGCCATCGTCGCGATCACGGCCTCGACCTCCTTGACGCCGATGACCTTCTTGCGCTTGGCGAGCGGCACCAGCATCTGCGACGCGCCGGTTTCGTCGATGACGTCGATCGCCTTGTCGGGCAGCTTGCGGTCGTTGATGTAGCGCGCCGACAGTTCGACCGCGGCCTTGATGGCTTCGGGCGTGTACTTGAGCTTGTGGTGCTCCTCGTAGCTCGGCTTGAGGCCCATCAGGATGGCGATGCTGTCCTCGATCGTCGGTTCGTTGACGTCGATCTTCTGGAAGCGCCGCAGCAGCGCGCGGTCCTTCTCGAAGTGGTTGCGGAACTCCTTGTAGGTCGTCGAACCGATGCAGCGGATGGCGCCCGATGACAGCGCCGGCTTCAAAAGGTTCGACGCATCCATCGCACCGCCGCTGGTCGCACCCGCACCGATGACGGTGTGGATTTCATCGATGAACAGCACCGCGTGCGGCAGCTTTTCGAGTTCGTTGACGACGTTCTTGAGGCGTTCTTCAAAGTCGCCGCGGTAGCGCGTGCCGGCGAGCAGCGCGCCCATGTCGAGGCTGTAGATGACGGCGGGCAACAGCACGTCAGGCACCTGGCCCTCGACGATCTTGCGCGCCAGCCCCTCGGCAATCGCGGTCTTCCCGACGCCGGGGTCGCCGACATACAGCGGGTTGTTCTTCGACCGCCGGCACAGGATCTGGATGGTGCGATCGACTTCGCTGCTGCGGCCGATCAGTGGATCGACTTTGCCCAGCTTGGCCTTTTCGTTGAGGTTGACGGTGAACTGCTTGAGCGCCGATTCGGTCGGCTTGCCGCCCTTGGCATCCTTGGCCTCGGGCTCTGGCGTCGGCTCGGCAGCGCCCTTGACGGCGCGCGGCTCGGACGCGCCGGTCTTGGCGATGCCGTGGCTGATGAAGCTGACCGCATCGAGGCGCGACATGTCCTGCTGCTGCAGGAAATAGACGGCGTGGCTTTCGCGTTCGGAAAACAATGCGACCAGCACGTTGGCGCCGGTGACTTCCTCGCGGCCCGACGACTGGACGTGCAGGATGGCGCGCTGAATAACCCGCTGGAATCCGGCAGTAGGCGACGGGTCGACACTGGCATCGGCCTTGAGCGCCGACAGCTCGGTGTCGAGGTAATTGGTCAGCTGCGCCGCCAGCTCTTCGGTGTCGGCACCGCAGGCCTTCATCACCGCATGCGCATGCGTGTCGGCGACCAGCGCCAGCAGCAGATGTTCGAGCGTCGCATACTCATGATGACGCTTGCTCGCTTCGGCGAGCGCGTTGTGCAGCGTGTGTTCAAGCTCGCGCGTGAAAGCGGGCATGGACGTCTCCTAATCTCGCCGGCCAAGGGACTCCGCCCGGCCCCCACAATGTCATCCCGCAACGCGCAACAATCAAGGGGGGCTGACAGCGCTGCGGCAATTGCGTCGGGGATAACCCAACTCGCCGCTTTGCAATCGCGGCGCCAATGCTAGGATAACGGCAACAACCGGCGGGGCTTGCCGGCCAAGGGGAGACGAACATGCGCATCGCCTACATCATGCCGTTGCTGCTGCTGGCCGGTACCGTTGTCGCCAAGGAGACGGCCACGCCGCCGGTATCGTCGGCCAAGCTGACTGCCGGCGCTGCGGCGACGATGCCGCCGGGCTATCTTGTCGGCCAGCCGCCGATCGACATCCTCAAGCTGCTGCCGCCGCCGCCGGCCGCGAATTCGGTGGGCGATGTTGCCGACCGCGCCACCTATGCCGCGAGCGCCATGGGCATCGACGCGCCGGGCTGGAAGGCCGCGCAGACGCAGCTCTATCCGCCTGATCCGCAGTTCATGGGAACGCTGGCGTGCGCGATGGGGGTCAAGCTGTCGCGCGAGACCACACCGGCGACGATGGCGCTGCTGACGCGGTCGTTCGCCGATTTCGTGCCGCCGATGAACGCCGCGAAGGACAAGTACATGCGCGCGCGGCCGTTCACCACCGACGGCGGCCCGGCGTGCGACCCCAAGGTCGTCGACGGCAAGGACGACAAGCTCGGGCCGAGCTATCCCAGCGGCCATTCGGGACTGGGCTGGCTGCTGGCGCTGGTGCTCGGCGACGCCGCACCCGCCAAGGCGACGCCTCTGCGCGACTGGGGCGTGGCGGTTGGCGAGCACCGCATCGACTGCCGCGTCCATTGGACGAGCGACGTCGCCGGCGGCAAGATTCTTGCAGTCGCGGTGTATGACCGCATCGCGGCGACGCCGGCGTACCAGGCCGATGTCAAAAAGGCTGCCGCGGAGCTGGCTGCCGCGCCTGCGCTGACCTGTCCGGCAAACTGACGCGGCCCCTGATCCTCCCCGTCTTCGGGGAGGG
>CALMPZ010000652.1 GCA_937871645.1 uncultured Polymorphobacter sp. | reverse complement strand
CGCGTTGGTCAGCCGCGCTGGCGCGTCGTTCGGCAGTCCCACCGGCAGGCTGCCGCCGATGGCGATGCCGGAGCGGTATTCGATCAGCTGGAACGGCGCGCCGAGCACCGACACATCCTCGCAGAACGCGATGCCGCGCGGCGCCAGCGGGTAGCCGGCGTTGAGGCGCGACAGCACGCGCCATTCGCGCGCCATGTCATTGGCGCCCTCGGCCGCCGGCCCCGGCGGCGGGCGGCGCAGCACTGCGGGTGCGCCGTCGAGCGTCACCAGATAGTTGAGGTTGGCTAGCCCGCCGGCGAACTGGCGCGGCGGCGTGTTGAGGTCGAGCCGGTGCCCCGCCGCGTCCAGCCAATCGGCCAGGCGCGGCCAATCCTGCGGGATGGTGGCATCACGGAAACTCATAGACTGAGATGCATGGCGCAACGCCATTCGGGTTTCAACCCGGCCGCCGCCTCCTGACGCAAAATAGCGCGGAGCCAGCCCGGCGTGGCGTCGGGGGTCAGCATGACAAAGCCGTTGCGCGCGTAGAAGGGTGCGTTCCATGGCAGCGTGCGGTCGGTGGTCAGCGTCAGGCTCGCTAGCCCCCGCGCGCGCGCCGCGGCAATCGCCGCCGCCAGCAACGCGCTGCCGATGCCGCGCCGCTGCGCGGTCGCCGCCACCGACAGTTCGAGGATGTGGAGGTCGTCGCGGCTGGCTTCGGCGAGCAGCATGCCGTTGCAGCGCCCGGCGTCTTCGCTGACCCACAAAGTCGCAGCGGTACAAGCGGCTTCGAAATCCTCGAGCGGCGTCGGCGGGTGGTCGGCGACGAAATCCATATGCGTGCCGCGAAACAGCTCGCCCGCCGACAGCTGGACCTCGGCGAGCTGCGCCAGATCGGCGGCACGCGCCAGTCGCACCGCAGGTGCCCCCGTCATGCGTGAACGAGCGTGCCGACCCCGGCGCGGGTGAAGATTTCGAGCAGCATGGCGTGCGGTATGCGGCCATCGAGGATGACCGCAGCGTCAACACCACCCTGCACCGCGCCGACGCAGGTTTCGATTTTCGGGATCATGCCGCCCGAAATCGTGCCGTCTTCGACCAGCGTCGCGATCATCGGCGGCGTCAGGTCGGTGAGCAGCGTGCCGTCCTTGCCGAGCACGCCCGCGACATCGGTGAGCAGGAACAGCCGCGCCGCGCCGATCGCGGCGGCAATCGCGCCCGCCATCGTGTCGGCATTGATGTTGTAGGTGTGGCCATCGGCGCCGACCCCGACCGGTGCGATGACCGGCACGATGTTGGCGGCGGTCAGCACGTCGATGACGGTGCGGTCGATGGTTTCGGGTTCGCCGACAAAGCCCAAGTCGACGACCTGTTCGATGTGGCTGCCCGGGTCGCGCTTGGTGCGCGTCACCTTGGTGGCGGTGACGAGGTTGGCGTCCTTGCCCGAAATGCCGACGGCTTTGCCGCCCGCCGCGTTGATCCAGGCGACGAGTTCCTTGTTGATCGCGCCCGACAGCACCATTTCGGCGACTTCGGCGGTCGCGGCATCGGTGACGCGCAGCCCGTCGATGAACTCGCTCTTGATCTCGAGCCGCTTGAGCATCGCGCCGATCTGCGGCCCGCCGCCATGGACGACGACGGGGTTGATGCCGACCGCCTTCAAAAGCACGATATCTTCGGCGAAATCGCGCGCCAGCTCGGGGTCGCCCATCGCATGGCCGCCGTATTTGACGACA
>CALMPZ010000651.1 GCA_937871645.1 uncultured Polymorphobacter sp. | reverse complement strand
CTTTGCCCGCACCAGCCGGCGTCTTCCCGCGCTGGGTCGAGCCCAAGGCCGGTTGATGCTTGTCGATAGCCACTGCCACCTGAACTACAAAGGCATCGTTGAGGACCAGGCCGGCGTCATCGCGCGCGCCCGCGACGCCGGCGTCGGCACGATGCTCGGCATCAGCACGCGGGCAGGGGAGTGGGACGCCGTCATCGGCCTCGCCGACGCGCACGCCGATATCTGGGCCTCGGTCGGCATTCACCCGCACGAAGCCGATAGCCATGTCGACATCGATGCCGCGCGCCTGATCGATGCGGCGGCACACCCGCGCGTCATCGCCATTGGCGAAACCGGGCTCGATTATTACTACAACAAGAGCGATCACGCGCAGCAGCAGGCGAGTTTCCGCGCGCATATCGCCGCCGCGCGCGACACGCAGCTGCCGATCGTCATCCATACCCGCGACGCCGAAGCCGATACGCTGGATATCCTGCGTGACGAAACCGGGCAGGGCGCCTTCCCCGGCATCATCCATTGCTTCACCGCGAGCCAAAGCTTTGCCGAACAGGCACTTGCGCTGGGTTTCTACATCAGCCTGTCGGGCATTGTGACGTTCAAGAATGCGCTTGATTTGCAAGCCAGCGCACGGTTGATCCCTGAAGACCGGCTGCTGATTGAAACCGATTCACCTTTTCTGGCACCAGTCCCAATGCGCGGGCGGCCATGCGAGCCGGCGTTTATCGCACATACTGCGGCGTTTCTGGCGAAATTGCGCGGCGTGTCGACCGAGGAACTCGCCAACACCACGACCGATAACTTCTTCAATCTCGCTACAAAGGCAGTCCGGCCGGCATGACCGCTGCACTGCGCGTCACTATTCTCGGCTCGGGTACATCGAGCGGCGTGCCGCGCATCGGCCCGGACGGCGCCGATTGGGGCGCCTGCGACCCGAACGAGCCGCGCAACAGCCGCCGCCGCGTGTCGCTGCTGGTTCAGCATGGCGTCTATAACGTCCTCGTCGACACCAGCCCGGATTTGCGCGCGCAGCTGATTGACGCACGCTGCGGGCGTCTCGATGCGGTGCTGTACACGCACGACCACGCCGATCATGCCAATGGTATCGATGACTTGCGGCAGGTCTTTCACAACCAGCGCAAACCCGTCGATTGCTACGCAACGGCGGCAACGCTGGCGACACTGCAGCGGCGCTTCGGCTACGCGTTCAATGGCGCGCCGGGCTATCCGCCGACCTGCGCCGGCTATGTCATGCCCGATCAGCTGCGTTTCGGCGCGATGACGATCACGCCGTTCGAACAGCAGCACGGCGGTATTACGTCGCTGGGCTTCCGCTTTGAAGCCGCTGGTGTCGCGCTGGCCTATTCAACCGACCTCGATGCGCTGCCGCAAGCCGCGCATGCCTGCGTGCAAGGCCTCGATATGTGGATTGTCGACGGGTTGCGCCGGGCGCCGCATCCGACGCACACGCATCTGGCACGGACGCTCGAATGGATTGCGACGTTCAAGCCGGAGCGCGCGCTGCTGACGCATATGGACAATTCGATGGACTATGCGACGCTATGTGCCGAGCTTCCCGAGGGCGTTGCGCCGGCCTACGACGGCCAGGTGCTGACTTTGGGTGATATCTGATTTAACATAATATATATTATCGGACTCAGCTATTGTAGGTGCCATTTAGAAATGTCACCCCTCCGCTAGTTAGAAGTGTCACCCTT
>CALMPZ010000650.1 GCA_937871645.1 uncultured Polymorphobacter sp. | reverse complement strand
CAGGCCACGCCGGTCGCTGACTTGGCCGGACTGGCCGCGAAGGTTGCCGCCAATCCTGACGACCATGCGCTGCGTATCGAACTCGCCGGTGGGCTGATGGCGCGCGGCGACCGCGACGGCGCTGCCGAGGCGCTGCTCGAAAGCATCCGCCGCGACGCGACGTGGAACGACGGCGCGGCGCGGGCGCGGCTACTGACGCTGTTCGAAGCGGTCGGACTGACCGACCCCTGGGTCGTGGCGACACGCCGCAAGCTTTCAACGCTGCTGTTTGCATGACCGATATCGACGCATTGCCCGAAGTCATTCCGGTGTTCCCGCTTGCCGGCGCGGTATTGCTGCCGCGCGGCGTGATGCCGCTCAACATTTTCGAGCCGCGCTATTTGAAGATGGTGCGCGATGCGGTGGCCGGCACCAAGCTTATCGGCATGGTCCAACCGCGCCTGGCCAAGACGCGCAGCACGCAGCCACCGGCGCTGTTCGACATCGGCTGCGTCGGCCGCATCACCGAATTCGAGGAAACCGACGACGGCCGATTGCTGATCGAGCTGACCGGCCTGCGCCGTTTCAAGGTGGCGCGCGAGATCGACGTGGTGACGCCGTACCGGCAGATTGTGGCTGATTATGACGGCTTCGATGCTGACGTGGCCGAGCCGGTGGCAGTCAACGCCGCCGCGCGTGCGGCGCTCGAGGAAACGCTGCGGACTTATCTCGATGCGAACGGGCTGAGCGCCGATTGGGAAGCCGTCACCGGTGCCGATGACGAATCGCTGGTCATCACGCTCGCGGCTGTTTGCCCGTTCGAACCGGTCGAAAAGCAGGCGCTGCTCGAAGCCCCCGACCTGCCGTCGCGTGCCGCAACGCTGACGGCGCTGATGACGTTCGCGCAAGGTTTCGGTGGTGCGGGCCGCAGCGACGACGGGCCGGTGGTGCAATGACCGAAGACGCGCCTGACCTCGATCCGCGGCTGCTCGAAATCCTCGTCTGTCCGCTGACGCGGACACCGCTGCGCTATGACCGCGTCGCGCAGGAACTGGTTTCGGACAGTGCCAAACTCGCCTATCCTGTGCGCGACGGCATTCCGATCATGCTGATCAGCGAGGCGCGCGAAATCAGCGATTGAGCGCGCGACCAAGGGGGAATTGATGAGCGAAACCGGCAAGCCTGAAACCCGCAAGGAGAAGTTCAGCCACGAGATGAACGCCCTGTTCTGGGCATTCCTCTATCTGTTCGTCCTGTTCGGCATGTTGCGGCTGTACGGCAACATCCTGCTCGCCAAGCACGGCGACGTCGAAATCCGCCTTGGTCTGGCGGCACTCAATGCGCTGATTTTCGCCAAGGTCATCCTGATCGGCAACTGGATGCACCTCGGTCAAGCGTCGGACAACCGGCCGCTGCTGGTTTCGGTGATTGCAAAGTCGGTAGCGTTCTCGGGGTTCTTCATCGCCTTCCACTTTTTCGAGGAGGCGGTGGTCGGCCTGTTCCACCACAAGCCGTTGGCCGAGATCATACGCGTCGACATCGCGCATCTCCAGGCCGCAATGGTCGCCAGCGTCATTTTCGGCGTCGCAATGATTCCCTATTTCGCGATGCGCGAGGTTACCCGTTCAATCGGCTGGGAACGGCTCAAGGTGCTGCTTTTCGAGCATGACGGCGTTGCCCGGGTGTTCGGGCCAAAGCAGGGTTGAACAGGGCCTTAGACCAGCTCGCCGTGGAGTAGCGCCGGCAGATCGCCGGTTTCGCCGCGTGCTTCGGCCATGAAGCGCGCCTTCAATGGCGCGATGCGTTCGACGCCGGCGAGGCCGAGGCGGCGGACCAGCGCCGGACCGCGGCCCTTGAGCGCGAACAGCCGGTTGAGCGCGTCGGTGACGCCGGCGACCATCGAATTGTCGAAGCGCCGCCACGCCGAATAGCGCGCCAGTACGGCAGGCGCGCCGAGGTCGAGCCCGAGGCGCGCGCTTTCGACGAGCACCTGCGCCAGCGCCGCGACATCGCGCAGCCCCATGTTGAGCCCCTGGCCGGCAATCGGGTGGATGCCGTGCGCGGCGTCGCCGATCAGCAGCAGCCGTTCGGCGCTGTAGGTTTCGGCGTGATGGAAGCCCAGCGGGTAGGAAGATGACGGCGCGATCAGCTCGATCTTGCCGAGGAAGCCGCCGATGCGCTTGTCGATTTCGGCGGCGAGCGCGCGCGGCCCGAGCTTGGTGTAGCCCGGCGCGTCATCGTTTTCGATGCTCCAGACGATCGCCGAGCGGTTCGGCGCTTGCGGCACGCCCTTGAGCGGCAGGATGGCGAACGGCCCGGTCGGGTAGAAGAGTTCGAACGCGATACTGTCATGCGGGCGTTCGTGACCGATCATCGTGACGATTGCGGTCTGCGGGTAGCGCCACGACGACACGCGGATACCGGCGCCTTCGCGCACCATCGAGCGCCTGCCGTCGGCGGCAATGACCAGCGGCGCGCGCAATTCGGTGCCGTCAGCGAGTGTCACCGTGGCGCCGGTGGCTTCGCGCCTGATATCGGCGACGCGCGCCGGCGCAAACACCGATACGTTCTTGGCGGGCTTGGCAGCCGCCATCAGCGCGACACGCAGCAGCCGGTTTTCGAGCATGTAACCGAGCGGGTCGGCGGCGGCGCCTTCGGTGCGGGCGTCGAAATGCAGGTGCAGCGGCGACAGCCCGTCGGTGACGCGGATCTGGTTGATTGCGCAACCATGGTCGTCGAGTACCTGGCCCAGCCCGATAGCGCGCAGCATCCGCGCCGGCGCACTGGCAATCGCCGAGGCGCGGCCGTCGAAGCCCGGGGCCAGTGTCGCGTCGAGGTCGGCGGCATCGACCACCGCGCTGGTCAGGCCGTGCGCATCGAGCGCCAGCGCCAGCGCCATGCCGACCAGACCACCGCCGATAATGATGACATCGCTTTGCATGGCTCCCTCATAGCGCCGCAAGGCGCGCCTGCGAAGCGGCGGATTGTCTCAAGCCACGGTGTTTGAAGTGCCTAAAAATCAGGCTGGTCGAAATCGAAGGCTAATTTTTGTGCAACGACGCCTCCTCGATTACCGATGCTGACTGCTTCGACACCGACAATTGCAACTGGCACGATAATTGAATGGGACAATGCGGGTGCCCTTCGGGTTCCTGCGCCAATCGGGGTTCATGGTGAACCTTCTGCGACTTACGGCCGGAGGCAATGCTTCCGGCCGCTTTTCGTCCCCACATTTCATCGCAAGCGCCAGTGTCCAACCTTGACCGATTCGGCGCCAGACGGCATCGTCTGCGCAGCATCGACCGGTGTTGAGGCCCGCTGCGGGCACGCCGGTGGGCGCATGGGGACAGACACATGGCGAGTACCGCCGCCGGCGCACGCCGCGGCTCCAGCAGCGAAACCACCGGCCCACGCGGGATCGCGGCGCGCGCCACGGGGGCGTTGCGCGCCACTGGCCGCATCATTTCCGGTGTGGCGCTGCTCGCCTTGGCGCTGGTGCTGGCTGTCGCGCTGCTCAGCTACAGTGCGCTCGATCCCTCGCTCAACACGGTAACGTCGCGCCCCGCGGGCAATCTGGCGGGTGTGCCGGGCGCGTGGTTTGCCGATCTGGCGCTGCAACTGTTCGGCTACGGGGCCGCCGCACTGGTGCCGCCGCTGGCGGTCGCCGGTGTGCGGCAGTTGCTCGGGCGCGGGCTGGCACCGTGGCGCCGGATGCTGCTGGCAAGCCTGTTCGGCATTCTGGCCGCCGCCGCGACGCTCGGCATCGCGTTGCCCGGCCCCGATGTGCGGCTGCCGTCAGGGGCCGGCGGCATTATCGGCTTGATTGCCGCACGGCTGACGACGATTGCCGGCGAAACG
>CALMPZ010000649.1 GCA_937871645.1 uncultured Polymorphobacter sp. | reverse complement strand
CGATCCGGAGGCCGTAGGCATCGGTCTTGTAGTAGCCGGGCTCGTTGGAGAGGATCATGCCGCGCTTCAGCGGCGTGGTGCCGAGCTTCGAAATCCGCGCCGGGCCTTCGTGCACCGACAGATAGCTGCCGACGCCGTGGCCGGTGCCGTGCGCGTAATCGAGCCCGACTTCCCACAGCGGCAACCGCGCCAGCACATCGAGCTGGCCGCCGCGCGTGCCCTTGGGGAACACCGCGCGCGCCACCGCGATATGGCCCTTGAGCACGCGGGTGAAGCGGTCGCGCATCTCCGCCGTCGGCGTGCCGACCGCCATGGTGCGGGTCACGTCGGTGGTGCCGTCCTTGTACTGGCCGCCCGAATCGAGCAGGAACAGGCTGTTCAATTCGACCGGTAGATTGGTCGCTTCTGACACACGGTAATGGACGATGGCGCCGTTGGGGCCGGCGCCCGAAATCGTGTCGAAGCTCAAATCCTCGAGCTGGTTGGTCGCATCGCGGAACTGCCGCAACTTGGCTGCCACCTTCAGCTCGTCGAGCTGGCCCTTGGGCGCCTCGCCGTCGAACCAGTGCAGGAAGCGCGTCAGCGCCGCGCCGTCGCGCAGATGCGCCGCCTTGGTGCCGGCGATTTCGGTCGGGTTCTTGACCGCCTTGGGCAGCACGCACGGGTCGCGGGTTTCGTGGATGCGCGCGCCGCCCGCCGCCAGCCGTTCGAAGATCGCCGCAACCGCGCTCGCAGGATCGGCAACGACGGTCTTGCTGCCGAGCGCTTCGAGCGCATCGCCGAACGCGCTGCGGTCATGGGTGCGGACGTCGGCGCCCAGATGCGCGCGCACCGCATCGGTCAGCTTGCCGGGTTCGACATACAGGTCGGCGCTGGCGTCGGCGTGGACAATCGCAAACGCCAGCGCCACCGGCGTGCGCGCCACGTCGCGGCCGCGGATATTGAGCAGCCAGGCGATCGAATCGAGCGCGGTGATGACCACCGCGTCGCTGTTCTGCGTCTTGAGCCACGCCGCGACCGCGGCGCGCTTGTCGGCCGACGATTGCCCGGCGAGTGCCGCGTCATGGACCTCGAGCGCCGCGCCCGAAGGTGCCGGCCGCGTCGCCCAGACGCTGTCGATGGGGTTGTGCGGCTGCGCCACCAGCTCGGCCCCGCGTGCCGCCAGCGCCTTGGCGGTCGCCGTCACCCAGCCCTTGGTGTGCAGCCACGGGTCATAGCCGATGCGGTCGCCGGCCTTGGCATTGACCGCCAGCCAGTCGGTCGTCGGCGTTTCGGGGATGCTGATGTAATCGTACAGCGTGCCATCGACCTGCGCGCGGACCTGCAGCGTGTAGCGGCCGTCGGTGAACATCGCCGCCTTGTCCGCCAGCACCACCGCCGCGCCGGCGGAGCCTTCGAAGCCGGTCAGCCACGCCAGCCGCTGGGCATATTCGCCGACATACTCGCTCATATGCTCATCGGTCAGGGGCACGACAAAACCGGTGAGTTCGGTCGCGGCGAGCGTATCGCGCAGCGCTGCAAGACGGGCGGCATGGGTCGACATGGGCAGGGCTTCCGGGCAAGTTGAGAACCGTTCTTACGCCTTGCAGCGCCACCATGAAAGGACTTGCGATGCGCGATTCGACGAAGGCCGGCCCGATTGTCACCAAGGCGCGCCCGCGTGCCGTAAAGGCGGTGGCGCGCTTCAAGCCCGGCGACCTGATCACTGCCGAAGCGCTCAACGGCATCATCAATGCGGTCAACGCGCTCGCCGACCGCGTCGCGGCATTGGAGAAGCGTTGCGGCTGAGAGTCGACCTGCGCGCGGCGCGCCGGTAAACAGGGCGCATGACCAACCCGCCCGTCGCTGAACGCCGCCCTCACGCCGTCACCCACCACGGCGTCACTATCGACGACCCCTGGGCGTGGCTGCGCGACCCCGGCTATCCGACCGTCACCGATGCCTCGGTGCTCGCCTACCTCAACGCCGAAAACGACTGGTTCAACGCCTGGGCGAAGCCGCGTGCACCGCAGATCGACGCACTGACCGCCGAACTGCGCGGCCGCATTGTCGAGGATGACGCCAGCGTCCCGGCCCGCGACGGTGCCTTCGACTATTGGTGGCGCTTCGAAACCGGCGGCCAATACCGGCTGTGGCTGCGGCGACCAGCTGGCGGCGGTGACGAGCAACTCATTCTCAGCGAACCGGCGCTCGCCGAGGGCCACGACTATTTCCGCCTCGGCGGCCTGACGGTCAGCCCCGATGGCCGGCTGCTCGCCTATGCCACCGACTGCGACGGGTCCGAACGCTTCGCGCTCAAGGTGCGCGACATTGCCAGTGGCGCCGACATCGCGACGATTGCCACCAACACCATCGGCGCGCCGGTCTGGGCGGCGGACTCATCGGCGCTGGCATGGACCGAAGTCGATGAACGCTGGCGGCCCTGGCGCGTGCGGCTGCACCGACTGAGGCAGGGAGGTGACGATGCCGTGCTGTTCGAGGAGCCCGACATCGGCTTCCGCGTCCACGTCAGCCGCAGCCAGGACCGGAGCCAGTGGCTCATTGTTGTTTCAGACCATGTGACGAGCGAAGTCCACCTCGTCCCCGCCGCTGCACCGCTGACGCCGCCGCGTCTGGTATCGGCACGTTCGGCGGGGCGCGAATATGATGTCGATGTGCGTGGGCAGACCGTGTTCATCCGCGCCAACGACACCCACCCCAATTTCCGCATCGTCCGCGCCGCGCTCGACACACCGGGCGACTGGCACGAAGTCATCGCCGCCAGCGACCGCCACTATATCCGCGGCCTTACGGCGTTCGCGTCCTACCTCGCAATTTCCGAACGCATCGACGGACTCGACCAGATCCGCCTGCACCTGAACGACGGCCGCGACCATTATGTCGCCTTCCCCGAAGCCAGCTACACCGCGTCGCTCGGCACCAATGCCGAACCCGACGCGCCGGTGCTGCGCCTCGGCTACAGCTCGATGGTCACGCCGAACACGGTGTTCGATTACGATGTGGCGGCGCAGATGCTGACGCCGCGCAAGGTCCAGGTCGTGCCGTCGGGCTATGACGCCGGCCAGTATGAAACGCTGCGCCTGACCGCCACCGCGCGTGGCGGCACCGCCGTGCCGGTATCGGTGGTCATGCGCCGCGACTTCCCGCGTGACGGCACCGGCAAGCTCCACCTGTACGGCTACGGCGCCTACGGCATCGCGATTCCGCCGAACTTTTCGACCAGCCGCCTCAGCCTGCTCGACCGCGGTATCGCCTATGCCATCGCGCATGTCCGCGGCGGCGATGACCTCGGCTACCAATGGTATCTCGACGGCAAGCTCGACAAGCGCAACAACAGCTTCACCGATTTCGTCGATTGCGCCCATGCACTGGTCGGCGCGCGCCTGACACGCGCCGGGAACATCTCGATCAGTGGCGGCTCGGCCGGCGGCGAGCTGATGGGCGCGGTGATGAACAGCGACCCTGACCTGTGGTGCGGCGTCGTCGCGCATGTGCCGTTCGTCGATGTGCTGGCGACGATGCTCGACGCCAGCCTGCCGCTGACGCCGGGCGAATGGCCCGAATGGGGCAACCCGATCGAGGACAAGGCTGCCTTCGACCTGATCGCCAGCTACAGCCCGTATGACAATGTAACGGCAAAAGCCTATCCGCCGCTGCTGGTGACCGCCGGGCTCAACGATCCGCGCGTCACCTATTGGGAGCCGGCGAAATGGGTGGCCAAGCTGCGCGCCACGAAAACAGATGCGAAGTTGCTGCTGCTCAAGACCAACATGGAGGCCGGCCACGGCGGCAAGTCGGGGCGCTTCGACAGCCTCGGCGAGATTGCCGAGGAGTACCAATTCCTGATCGAGGCGCACAATGCCGCCGGCCGCTGACCGCCCGCATTTCGCGCAAACCGTCGTCGCGCAGCCCGCCGACATCGACGAGCTCGGCCATGTCAGCAACATCGTCTACGTCCGCTGGATCCAGGACATCGCCACCGCGCACTGGCGCGCCGTCGCACGACCCGAAGACATTGCCGCCTTCGTCTGGGTGGTGACGCGCCACGAGATCGACTACGCCCGCGCCACCTTGGAAGGCGAAACGGTAACGCTGACCACCTGGGTCGGCACCCCGCGCGGCGCCCGCTTCGACCGCTACGTCGAAATCACCGGCGCCGATGGCAAGCTGCGCGCCAGTGCCACCACGGTCTGGGCATTGGTCGATGCCGCCACGCGCCGCGCGCTGCGCGTGCCCGCCGAGGTCGCGGCGCCGTTTCTGGCGGCTTGAGAGAAGGGCCTCCGGCGGGCAGGCCAGTTCTTGTCCAAGATGGCGGCCTGCACCCGACAATTCTT
>CALMPZ010000648.1 GCA_937871645.1 uncultured Polymorphobacter sp. | reverse complement strand
TCGGCGGCTACGAAACCTTCGTGTCTCGGCTCGGCCTGAGCGGCCACCCCGACGAGCCCGAATGGTTGAGCCACGTCAACGCCGGCGTGCTCAAGGTCAAGCTGGCGATGGCCATCATCGGTATCTCGTCGATCCACCTGCTCAAGACCTTCATCGCCGCGGGCAACCTCGGCAGCCCCGGCGCGACGCTGACCGAACCCGGCGTGATGTGGCAGACGATCATCCACACCATCTTCATCCTGTCGGCAATGGGTATTGCCTATGTCGACAAGCTCAGCACGGGCACGCTGTCCAAGCACTAGCTCCGGCTAAGCTTGAATCAAACACCCACCCCGCTCATCCCGAGCGAAGCGGGTTAGGTTTGAAGGCGTCCGTGGTTCAGGATTCGAGCGGCGTGTCCGTCGCAGGCAGCGCATGCGCATTGCGCAGCTTCATCGGCACCAGCCCGCCCCAGCCGCGGTGAATCAGCGCGGCGATCTGCCCGGCATCGGCGTGTTCGAGCCGCACCAGCGCGATCGGGTAACCGGCATAATGGTCGGTGGTGAAAAACACCTCGGGCTGCGCGTCGATCAGCGCCTCGCGCAGCCCGTCCTCGACCTTGAGCGTCATCACCCCGTCCTCGCGCAACCGCGCCAGTAGCTTGCCGCGCACCTTGAGCGACGGCGTGCCGTAAGATGTGCCCAGCGTCGTCAGCGGCAGCGCCAGCGCGACGCGCGTAATATGTTCCCAATCAGTCATGGCGCCTTGTCGCGCTTTCGGCGCCGCTTGGCAAACCGGCTTGGCCGCCGCCGCGCAATGTGCAATTTGTCTTGTCGGGCTCGAATTGATTTGCGCACAGCGGTGAGACGCCGCGCGCTGGCAGGGCCGCGATGGATCAGCTACTGACAAAATGGCCGGCACTGCTGCCGAAACTCGAAGCGCTCGGGTTGCGGCTGCTCGGCGCGCTGGCGGTGGCCGTGCTGGGCTGGCTGCTCATCCGCTTCGTCGTGCGGCTGACCGGCGCGGCGCTGGCGCGGGCGCGTGTCGAGCCGACAATCGCCGGATTCCTGACGCGACTGCTGCGCGCGATGCTGCTGGTGTTTCTGGTCGCGGTGCTGCTCGAACTCGGCGGGCTGCAACTGGCGTCGTTCGCGGCCGTCGCAGCGGGCGTCGGCATTGCGGTGGGCGGCGCGACGTCGGGGCTGCTCGGCGATTTCGCTGCGGGGCTGCTGTTGCTGCTGCTGCGGCCGTTCGAAGTCGGTGACGACATCGCCGTCGAGGCCGCGTCGGGCGAGGTTCTGGAAATCGGCGTGTTCCGCACCGTGCTGGCCGGCGATGACAATGTCCACACCAGCATCGGCAACAGCAAATTGCTCGGCGATGTCCTCGAACGGCGCAGCGGCAGCGCCGCGGTGCAGGTCAAGCAGCGCCTCGCGCTGCACCCAGAGGCCGATGCCGCCGCGATCGTCGCGGCGCTGATGCCGCAGCTCGCGGCGCTGGCCGGGGCGCATGCGACGCCGGCGCCAAGGGCGCGGCTGGTCGACTTCGGTACCGGTGAGCCCATCATCGAAATCCGCGCGTTTTGCGATCCCGCCGACCATGACGCGCTGGCGTTCGCGCTCAACCGCCTCGTCGCGCCGCTGCCGCGGGCGCCCGCCGAGCCGTTGCGGGTGCATGTTGCGGTTGCGGCAGCATAACGTCCGGCTTGTCTTGACAGCGCGACTGTGGAATCTACGCACACGGGCTTGAGATATTTTTGGCAGGGACAGATCATGGGAAATCTACCAGCAATGTGGACGACGGCGGGGCCGATGCTGCTCGCCGTGGCGATCAAGATCGGCAGCGCGTTCCTGCTCTACATGGTCGGCCGCTGGCTGATCGGTTTCGCCATCAAGATGCTCAATGTCGCGCTCACCCGGCGGCAGTTCGACCCGACGCTGCAGCGCTACATTGCCAATATTCTGGCCGTCACGCTCAACATCATCCTGGTCATCGGCATCCTCGGCTATTTCGGCATCCAGACGACGTCGTTCGCCGCACTGCTCGCCGGTGTCGGTCTCGCGGTCGGCGCGGCATGGTCGGGGCTGCTCGGCAACTTCGCGGCAGGCGCGTTCCTGATCATCTTCCGGCCGTTCAAGGTCGGTGATTTCGTGACGGCGGGCGGCATCACCGGCACCGTCACTGAAATCGGGCTGTTCAACACCGTCATCACCGCGCCCGACAACGTCCAGACCATCGTCGGCAACGGCAAGGTGTCGGGCGACGCGATCATGAACTTCTCGAGCCACAAATACCGCCGCGTCGAACGCACCGCGCAGCTGGCGTTCGGTGTCGATCCGCTCGATGCCATCGCGCGGTTGAAGCCGGCACTCGCCGCCATCCCCAACGTGCTCGCCGACCCGGCCCCGGATGTCGAAATCCTCGACTTCAACGCGATGGGCACGCAGCTCGCGGTACGGCCGTACTGTCATAACGACCATTATTGGCAGGTGTTCTTCGACACCAACAAGCTGATCGCCGCGACCTTCGGCAACGCCGGCTACGCCGCACCGCACACGCGGATGGGTGTGACACTGGACAAGTAGAACAGAGCCTCCGGCGGGCAGGGCCTTGGCCCTGCACCCATCTGAAAAGGGGCGCTCCGGTCACCACCGGAGCGCCCCAAAATTTATGGGTGCAGGGCCAAGGCCCTGCCCGCCGGAGGCCCTTAAACCGCCGGTTAAACTCGCATCGGCATCAGCACATACAGCGCTGGCGAGCTGTCGCCTTCGCGGATCAGCGTCGGTGCGGCGGCGTCGGCCATGTGCAGGTCGACGACATCGGTGCCGATCTGGTCGAGGATATCGAGCAGGTAGCGATAGTTGAAGCCGACCTCGAACTCGGGCGAGGTGTATTCGGCGCTGACTTCTTCGGCGGCGGTGCCGTTTTCGGGGCTGGTCACCGACAGCGTGATCTTGTCGCGGCCGAGCGCCAGCTTGACGGCGCGGGTCTTTTCCGACGTGGCGATCGCAGCGACGCGGTCGACGCCCTCGGCGAGCGATTTGCGGTCAATGCGCAGCAGCTTGTCGTTGGCGGCGGGGATGACGCGGCTGTAGTCGGGGAAGGTGCCGTCGATCAGCTTCGAGGTCAGCACGGCGTTGCCGAGCTTGAAGCGGATTTTCGACCCCGACAGCGACAGTTCCACATCGCCATCGACTTCGTCGAGCAGTTTGCGGATTTCGCCGATGCATTTGCGCGGCACGATGACGTCGGGCATGCCCTCGGCACCTTCGGGGCACGGCAGCTCGATCTTGGCGAGGCGGTGGCCGTCGGTGGCGACGGCGCGCAGCGTTGCCGGCGTGCCGGGCGCGACGTGCAGGAAGATGCCGTTGAGGTAGTAGCGCGTTTCCTCGGTCGAGATGGCGAAGCGCGTCTTGTCGATGATCTGGCGCAGCGTCGCGGCGGGCAGGCTGAAGCTCGACGGCAGGTCGGTTTCGGCGATGACCGGAAAATCATCGCGCGGCAGCGTCGCCAGGCTGAAGCGGGCGCGGCCGGCGACAACGGTCATCTTTTCATTGGCGACCGCCAGTTCAACCTGCGCGCCTTCGGGCAGCTTGCGCGCGATGTCGAACAGCGTGTGCGCGCTGACCGTCGTGGCGCCCGGCGTTTCGACGTGCGCGGCGACGGTTTCGACGACCTGCATGTCGAGGTCGGTCGCCATCAGCCGCAGCCCGCCGTCTTTCGCTTCGATCAGCACGTTCGACAGGATCGGGATGGTGTTGCGGCGCTCGACCACCGACTGGACATGCGCCAGGCACTTGAGCAGCGTTGCGCGTTCGACGGTCGCTTTCATTCTCTACCCTTAACTAACAGCCCCATGCGTTATTGCGACTATAGCGCAGGCGGCAGTCTAATCCAGTGCCTGCACGACACGATTCGCGGCAAATCGCTTTCTGCGCCTTCGCCCGAGTGAACACGCCCCCTTGGTCCTCCCCGGCTTTGGGGAGGGGGACCGCGCACTTCGCGCGGTGGAGGGGCAGATCCCAAGCCCGCAAAGCCAACATTCGTGCCCGCCGACAACCCCTCCACCGCCAAGTGGCGGTCCCCCTCCCCGAAGACGGGGAGGACGAAGAGTGGCGCAGCCCCGTCAACGAGGCGGAATCAGTCGACGTAATGCGCCGTCGTCTTGGCGCGGACCTCCGCGGCCGTCACCCCCGGCGCGGTTTCGATCAGCTTGAACGGTGAGCCCTTGCGGTCGGGCCGTGCGAACACCGCGAGGTCGGTGATGATCATGTCGACCGCGTTCTTGCCGGTCAGCGGCAGCGTGCACGCCGGGCAAAACTTCGAGCCACCGGCCTTGTCGTTATGCTCCATCAGTACGATGATGCGGCGCGCGCCCGCGACGAGGTCCATCGCGCCGCCCATGCCCTTCACCATCTTGCCCGGCACCATCCAGTTCGCCAGATCGCCGTTTTCGGCGACTTCCATCGCGCCGAGGATGGACAAGTCCATATGCCCGCCGCGGATCATCGCGAAGCTGTCGGCGGAGCTGAAATAGCTGGTGCGGTCGAGTTCGGTGATCGTCTGCTTGCCGGCGTTGATCAGATCGGCATCGATTTCATCGGCATAGGGGAACGGCCCCATGCCGAGCATGCCGTTTTCCGACTGCAAGGTGATATCAAGGTCGCCGGCATAGTTTGCCACCAGCGTCGGCATGCCGATGCCGAGGTTGACGTAGAAGCCGTCCTGCAATTCCTTCGCGGCACGCGCTGCCATCTGCTCGCGGGTCCAGGCCATTATGCGCGCTCCCTGACGGTGCGTTGTTCGATACGCTTCTCAAACTCACCCTGCACCAGTCGCTGGACATAGACGCCCGGCGTGTGGATGCCATCGGGGTCGAGGCTACCGGCGGGGACGATTTCCTCGACTTCGGCGACGGTGACCTTGCCGGCGGTCGCGGCGGGCGGGTTGAAGTTGCGCGCGGTCTTTCGGTAGACGAGGTTGCCGTAGGGGTCGGCCTTCCACGCCTTGACGATGGCGAGGTCAGCGACCAGCCCGGTCTCCAAGATGTAGGTCTCGCCGCCGAAGTCCTTGTGCTCCTTGCCCTCGGCAATCAGCGTGCCGACGCCGGTCTTGGTGTAAAAGCCGGGGATGCCGGCGCCACCGGCGCGGATACGTTCGGCCAGCGTGCCCTGCGGCGCGAACTCGAGCTCGAGCTCGCCGCTGAGATACTGGCGCTCGAACTCCTTGTTCTCGCCGACGTACGACGAGATCATCTTCTTCACCTGGCGCGAATTGAGCAACATACCGAGCCCGAAGCCATCGACGCCGGCGTTGTTCGAGATGACGGTGAGGTCCTTCACGCCAGAATCGCGGATCGCGGCAATCAGGTTTTCGGGGATGCCGCACAGCCCGAAGCCGCCCGCGACAATCGTCATCCCGTCGAACAGCACGCCGTCCAAAGCGGCGCGCGCATCGGCATAGGTCTTGGACATTCGCGCCTCCAGATTTGCTGCACTGCAGCTAAACATGCGTGGCAAAAATGTCCACCGCCTGCGTATTGCGGGCGTCACAAGCCTCGCCTATGCCAATGCCATGACAGCTCCCCTCTACCTCGCCCGCCATGCCGAAACCGTCTACAATGCGGGCGCCCGCATGCAGGGACATATGGCGCACACGCCGCTGACGCACGCCGGCATCGCACAGGCGCACAGCATGGGCGATGCGCTGCGCGCCCATTTCGGCGCCAAGCCCGATATCGACTTGTGGGCCTCGCCGTCGGGCCGTACGTTGCAGACGATGGCGGTGGTCGCAGAGCATCTCGGCCGCGACTTCTTCGATGTCCGCAAGGATGACCGGCTTCTCGAAATCGACGTCGGCGACTGGGAAGGCCGGCTGTATGCCGACATCGTCGCCGAATCCGGGCCGATCGTCGACCATGACCGCGGCCTGTTCAGCATGCCCGCCCCCAACGGCGAATGGTTCCCGGCCATCGCCGCGCGGCTGACCACCTGGCTCGCCGCGCTCGACCCCGATCGACCGGCACTCGTCATCAGCCACGGTATCACCGCACGCGTGTTGCGCGGCCTACTGGTCGGCGGCGATGACTGGCACGGTGTCAAAGTCGCGGGCAACGCGCCGCAGGGCACGGTGTTCCGCATTCAGGACGGTGCCGAAGAAGCCGTGCATGTCGGCAGTGGCGTGGCCGGGGTGAAGGCAGCTTAAGAGCCTCCGGCGGGCAGGGCCTTGGCCCTGCACCCATCTGAAGAGCGCACAACAATTGGGTGCAGGGGTCACCCCTGCCCGCCGGAGGCCCTGCCTTTCTTTTGCCGCGCCCAGCGACTATATCGCCACCATGCAGATTCCCGGCCTTGTCGATCCAGTGGCGTTGCCGCGCAGTGTTCCCGTGCGTGCCGATGGGCGCATTGCGCTCGTTGGTTTGACGCGTCCCGAGATGGTGGCGGCGTTGGTTGACGCCGGCCTCGACGCCAAGGCGGCGAAGATGCGCGCTAGCCAGGTGTGGCACTGGATCTATCACCGCGGCACCACTGAGTTCGATGCGATGACCAACATCGCCAAGCCGGTGCTGGCGTTGCTGGCGGAAAAGTTCGTCGTCGGCCGCCCCGAAGTCGTGACCGCGCAGGTCAGCGAAGACGGCACCCGCAAATGGCTGCTGCGCTTTGACGACGGCAACGAAGCCGAGTGCGTCTTCATTCCCGACGCCGACCGCGGCACGCTGTGCGTGTCGTCGCAGGTCGGTTGCACGCTCAACTGCCGCTTCTGCTTCACCGGCACGATGAAGCTGGTGCGCAACCTGACCGCCGGTGAAATCGTCGGCCAGGTCATGCTGGCGCGCGACGCGCTGGGTGAATGGCCCGCCGGGTTGGCGCAGCCAGACAACAACTATTCTGCAGAAGGCCGCATGCTGACCAACATCGTCATGATGGGCATGGGCGAGCCGCTGTACAATTTCGATAATCTGAAGACCGCGCTGGGCATCGTCATGGATGCCAGCGGGCTGGGGCTGAGCCGTCGCCGCATCACGCTGAGCACGTCGGGTGTCGTGCCGATGATGGCGCGTGCCGGGGCGGAAATCGGCGTCAACCTCGCGGTGTCGCTGCACGCGGTGACCAAGGAAGTGCGCGACGAGATCGTTCCGATCAACAAGAAGTACGGCATCGACGAGCTGCTCTCGGCGTGTGCCGCCTACCCCGGCGTCAACAACGCCCGGCGCATCACGTTTGAGTATGTCATGCTCAAGGACAAGAACGACAGCGACGAGGATGCCCACGAACTCGTCCGGCTGATCCGCAAATACAACCTGCCGGCAAAGGTCAATCTGATCCCGTTCAACCCCTGGCCGGGGTCGCACTACGAATGTTCGGATGACGACCGCATCCAGCGCTTTTCGAAAATCATCTTCCGCGCCGGCTACTCGGCGCCGGTGCGTACGCCGCGCGGCCGTGACATCATGGCGGCGTGCGGGCAGTTGAAATCGGCGTCCGAAAAGGTGACGCGCGCCGAACTCGACCGCCGCGCTGCCGAGAAAGAGGCCGGCTGGGCGCTCGCCGACGCGTGAGCGAACCCGCTGCCCCGACACTCAATCCGGCGCTCGACTGGGGCGCGCTTGCAGCAACATTCGCGCGTGACCGCCGCGTCCGCATCCATGATTTCCTGACCGCTGACTCGGCTGCGGCGCTAACTGCGCACCTGCGCGCGCGGCAGGACTGGCTGCTGGTGCTCAATTCGAACGACCGGCTGTTCGAACTCAGCCGCAGCGCTCGCGCGACACTGCCGCCCGACCGCGCCGCAGCACTCGCCACCGCAGTCAAGGCGCAGGCGCAATTCGGCTTCCAGTTCCACTACGAATCAATCCGAGTCCCCGATGCCGCCGCCGAGCGTACGGCCGACCCCAGCCCGATCAACCAGCTCGCACTGCTGATGTCGTCCGAACCCGTGCTCGAACGGCTGCGGCAGGTGATCGGCGCCTCCGACATCGCGTTTGCCGACGCACAGGCCACCGCCTACGCTCCCGGCGACTTCCTGACCGCGCACGATGACGATGTCGAAGGCAAGAACCGCCGCGCCGCCTATGTCCTCGGTCTCACCCCAGAATGGCGCATCGACTGGGGCGGGTTGCTGCTGGTGCATGACGACGGCGTCGCCTGGGTGCCGAAGTTCAACACACTCAACCTGTTCGCCGTGCCGCAACCGCACAGCGTCAGCCAGGTTTCGACGTTTGCCGCCGACCGGCGCTATGCGGTGACAGGGTGGCTGCGCGCGGGTGTCGCGCCCTAAGGGCCTCCGGCGGGCAGGCCTGAGGCCTGCACCCATCTATTTTCTTTCGTCATCCCGGCGAAGGCCGGGACCCAGCTTTCTTTCCGACGGTGCACTTGAAGGCCACTGGGTCCCGGCCTTC
>CALMPZ010000647.1 GCA_937871645.1 uncultured Polymorphobacter sp. | reverse complement strand
ACATGGATTCTCGCCTGCGCGGGAATGACTTAGTGTTATGGGTGCAGGCCTCAGGCCTGCCCGCCGGAGGCTCTGCCCGTCTAAATCCGCCCCTCGGCGCGCATCCAGTCGTAGCAGTCCTTCACCATCACCTCGAGCGGCACGACCTTGAAGCCGAGTTCGCGCTGTGCCTTGGCGGCGGTGATGGTGCTGTTACCGCCGAGCCCTTCGGCCATTTCGGGGGTGAAGGCGGGTTCCTTGCCGGTGAAGTTGCTGGCGAAGTCGCCGAACTGCGCGACGAGCTTGACCAGCGCGACCGGCACCGTCGACGACGGCGCCTTGGCGCCGAGCAGCGCGGCGATGGCCTGCACCAGATCGAGCATCGTGCGGTTTTCGCCGCCGAGCAGATATTGCCCGCCGTTTTCGCCTTTATCCGCCGCTGCGATGTGTGCGCCGACGACTTCATGGACATGCGCGAAGGTCAGCCCGGCGGGCGGCACGGCGTTCATCTTGCCGTCGCGCACCATGTGGAACATCCGCGACCAGGTGCCGATGTCGTAGGGCCCCATGATCGCGCCGGGCTGCATGATGACGACTTCGAGGCCCTGCCCGACGGCAGCGCGGGCGATTTCCTGCGCCTGCCACTTGGTCAGTTCGTAGTTGACGCGCGACTGCGCGGCGCGGCTCGGGGTTTCCTCGGTGACCGCGCCGGTGACCGGGCCGTACGCCGAAATCGACGAGGTGACGATCAGCCGCCGCACGCCCTTGGCAATGGCGGCATCGACGACATTGCGCGTGCCTTCGACATTGTCGCGCGTCTGTTCGGCATTGCGCTTGCGCCACATGTTGGTGTTGCCGGCAACGTGGAACAGCGTGTCGACGCCGTGGGGAATCGCCGCATCGAGTGAGGCGCGGTCGGTGATCGCGCCGGTGACGAGCTTGGGCTGGAAGCGGTTGATGAACTGCAGGTCCGACGTCGGCCGCACCAGCGCGGTGACGTCCCAGCCTTCGGCCTTGAGCCGTTCGATCAGATTGATCCCGACGAAGCCGGTGCCGCCGGTAACGAATGCGCTGCGTGCCATGATGTGTCTCCCCTGCGGAGACCCTATCAGTGCGGCCAGCCGGCGAACAGCCCGCGCAGCGCCGCGACGAACGCCAGCGGCTGGTCGATCATCACATGATGTTCGGCGTCGGGAATGGCGATGCCCGGCGAACCGGCGGGCAGGCGCGCCAGGATGCGTTCGACGCGGTGCGGCGGCATCAGGAACGACTTGTCGCCCCAGACCAGCGCCACCGGGCAGCTCGGGTTCGACAGCAGGTCGAAGGTATCATCGACATTGAGCCGGCCGAAGATCATCGGATCGAAGCGCCAGACCCAGCCTTCGGGGGTCTCGCGCAGTGAATGGCGCGCGATATAGTCGGCGATATAGGGATTTTCGCAGCCCTGCGGCGGTGCCAGCCGGAAGCGCGCCAGTGCGGCGGCGAGCGTCGGGTTGGGCCGGTGCGCCGAGCCGCTGCGCTGCGTCGGGCGGTGGCGGTGCGCGTCATCGGGTTCTGAAAACGGCGTATCGGCAATCACCGCGCCCTTGAAGCGGGTGCCGGCGCGCTGCACCGTCGCCATCATCAGGAAGCCGCCGAAGCTGTGGCCGACCATCAGCGGCTTGCCGGCATCGAACGCCCCGGCGGTTTCGGCGACGGCGATCTGCTCGTCGACGAACAGCTCGAAGCCGTAGGTCTCGCGGTGGTCCGACCGTCCCATGCCGCTCCACGAAAACGCCACGACGCGGTAATCGGCGGCGAAGAACGGCGCGATGAAGCTCCACCAATCGGCATTGGCGCCGTTGCCGTGCATCAGCAGCAGCCCCTGATTGCCGCGGTCGCCCCAGGTCAGCGTTTCGATCTTGGTGCCGCCGACATCGGTGAAGCTGCGTTCGGGGGCATGCGCCAGTGCGGCGCCGAACCACGCCGGTGCGGGCGGGACGGCGCCGTTGAACACCGCCAACGGCGCCGGAATCGCCGCCCACTCAGCCATGCGCGCCGCGCGTGCCGGATCATCGGCACTCAGCGGATCGATGGGGTCTTCTACCGGCGTGGGCGCGTCGCTCATTTGTAGTGACGCTCGTCCCACCATGGGAAGAAGTCGGGCATGTTCTTCGACACGGTGTCGGGGTATTTCGCCGGGCGCTTTTCGAGGAAGCTGACGACGCCTTCCTTGGCGTCAGCCTGGC
>CALMPZ010000646.1 GCA_937871645.1 uncultured Polymorphobacter sp. | reverse complement strand
CACATCTTGCCCTGCCTGATTGTGCAGATAATTGTCGAGGCTCGCGACCCCGCAAGAGAAATCGGTGCGGGCATGACTGTCGCGCAGCGCTACAATGGCGAAGTCAGCTTCGGCTGGTGCCACCGGTCAAGCGCCGACGCGGCGGCTATGCTCCACAAGCGCGCGTGCCAGCCGTTCGCCCGGCGCGGGCGGATTGATCAGCGCTTCAAAAAACGCCGCCCGGTCACGCTCTGACAGGCTCAGCGTTTCGTGTTCGGCAATCGTCCGGCGCGCGGCTTCGGCGATGGCGGTCAGGCAAAAATCGCTGATCTTGCGCCGTTCGAGCTGCGCGGCGTGTTCGATCAACGCTTTGGTCGCCTCGTCGAGCCGGAAGCCAAGGCGGTTGTCGCGGGTGGTTGCTGTACTGATCATGGCATGCTCCATCGCAGCTATTTGTACGTCAAACAGGCGCACAAATCAAGGTGGCAAGCTGAAGGGTCGCAACGGGGTCGTGTGCAGACCGGCAGCGAAAGCCCACCCCCGACCCCTCCCTTGCAGGGAGGGGAGCAGGAAGTATGGGGGGCAAAACAACCGGGTGCAGGCGTCACGCCTGCCCGCGCGGCGCGCTCTTACCTGGCGCGACCGTGCACCGCCCCTGAATTTGGACAGTGGCGCGCGGCTTCATTCTGCGGCAACTGCTGTCATCGGCGAGTCGCTCGCGCTGTCGCAACAAACGCAAAGAGAATTTTATGCCCAGTCTATTCGACCCGATCACGATTGGCGCCATTCAGGCACCGAACCGCATCTTCATGGCGCCGCTGACGCGCATGCGGGCGACCGATGACCATGTGCCGACCGCATTGATGGGCGACTATTACAGCCAGCGCGCCAGCGCCGGGCTGATCATTGCCGAAGCCATCGGCATCAGCCGGATCGGGCTCGGCTGGCCACGGACGCCGGGGATCTGGACGGCGGAGCAGACCGAGGCGTGGAAGCCGGTCACTGCGGCCGTCCACGCCGCGGGCGGGCGCATCATGGCGCAGCTGTGGCACATGGGCCGGCTGGCGCGCCCCGACACCATCGGATCGGACTCGATCTCCTCGTCGCCGGTGCGGGCGCCGTATGCGGTGCCCGACAAGAACCCCTATGGCACCCCGCGCGCCGCGACGATTGATGACATCAAGCGGACGCTCGACGAGTATGCCAGTGCGGCGCGCAATGCGATCGCCGCCGGGTTCGACGGCGTCCAGGTCCACAGCGCGAACGGCTATCTGATCGACCAGTTCCTGCGCAACGGCGTCAACGCGCGCGACGATGACTATGGCGGGTCGCCGGAAAACCGCATCCGCCTGATGCGTGAGGTCATGGAGCGCGTTGTCGCCGAAGTCGGCGGCGACCGCGCGGCCATTCGCCTGTCGCCCAACGGCGAGTCGCAGGGCACCGATGACAGCGACCCGGAAAGCGTCTTCCTGCCGGCGGCGCGCGCGCTCGACAAGCTCGGCCTCGCGTTCCTCGAACTGCGTGAGCTGACGCCGAACGGCACCTATGGCGCCACCAACGTGCCCAAATTGAGCCCGAAGATCCGCCAGGTGTTCAGCGGCCCGCTGGTACTCAACCAGGACTATACCGCGCTGAGCGCGCAGGCCGACCTCGACTCCGGGCTCGCCGACGCGATTTCCTGGGGCCGGAAGTATATCGGCAACCCCGATCTCGTCGAGCGCTTCCGCACCGGCGCGCCGCTCAACGAGGACAATCCGAAGACCTGGTATATCCGCGGGCCGGAGGGCTACACCGACTATCCCAAGCTGGCGGTGACCGCCGCGGCGTAGCGAAACAATCGGGTGCAGGCCTCAGGCCTGCCCGCCGGAGGCCCTTCGCTAAAGCGTCACCAGATGATCGCGGTGCACCAGCGCCCCACGCGGCGCATAGCCGAGGATGACCGCCTGCGCCTCGTTGCGCGCCCCCGCAATCGCG
>CALMPZ010000645.1 GCA_937871645.1 uncultured Polymorphobacter sp. | reverse complement strand
GCATGTGCGGCCCGATACGCTGGCCCGGCTGCACGGAAGATGTCGGCGACCTCGATGGAGGTGCCCATCGGTCCTCAGCCGTCGGGCGCTTCCCGTCCGGGCGAGGTAAATGCCAACCGGTCGAGTGGACTGATGACCGCCCGTATCGTCTTGGTCGCCACCTGCGTGTAAAATGCGGTGGTGTTGAGCTTGGCATGACCGAGCAGCGCCTGGATGACGCGGATGTCGACACCGTCCTCGAGCAGGTGCGTGGCAAAGCTGTGGCGCAAGGTGTGTGGCCCGACCCGCTTGGCGATATCCGCGGCCGCGGCGGCCTCGACGACGACGCGATACAACTGTCGGGTGCTAAGCGGCACCATCGCGTTCTGGCCGGGGAAGAGCCAGCCATCCGCGCGCATGACGCCCAGTTGTCGTCCGGCGCGCCACCAGTCCCGAAGCAACACCAGCAGGCCTTGGGGCAGCATGGCGTTGCGATAGCGACCGCCCTTGCCGCGTTCGATGCGCAGCAGCATGCGCTCGCTGTCGATGTCGCTCACCTTGAGAGCCGAGACCTCCGCGACGCGCAAGCCGGCACCATAGGCGACCGACAGCGCCGCCTGGTGCTTGAGACACGTCGTGGCATTGAGCAGTCGCTTCATCTCCTCAAGCGTCAGCACGACCGGGATCTTGCGGGCATGGGCTGTCCGAACCAGCTTGCGCGCGAGGTCGGGTCGGTCGAGCGTGTGGGTGAAGAAGAACCGAAGCGCCGCGACGATGCTGTTCATCGTCGGCGCCGGAACCCCGGCATCTCGCTGCTCGATCTGGAACAGGCGGATATCCTCTGCCGTCGCGGTATGAGGCGATCGTCCCAGCCACGTCGCGAACCGGCCGACGTCGCGGATATAGTTGCGCTGCGTCTCGCGCGAAAACCGGCGCAGGGTCATGTCATCGATCAGACGCTGACGAAGCGGACTGATCGCAAGAACGGGTAAAAGGTCGTTCATCACAGGCTCCTCAGTTTAGGGAACCTCGATGGTCTGCCTACCTCAGGAGTCGCTCAACCAGGCCGGGAGATCGCGCATTTACCTACCGCCTTCCACACACGCCCATCCCGCGGAGCGGGTTCGTGCAACGGCCCCGAACACGACATTTCCAATGCCCCCGACGACGCCAGGCGGGTGTCGGGAGCGGGGCATGAACTCATAGTTTACAAAAGTTAGTGGTGCCCCACACGTGACAAAACTGGGCACTGTAATCATTGGGAAATTTCCGTCCCCACCCCTTCGCTTCACCGGGGTTTGGTAGTCTAGGCCGGTAGCGACGGGCTAAAGCTGCCCGGCAGCAACGCGCCCCATTGTGGTCATTTAACTGCCTCCAAGTCGACGCCGAAAGCGGTAAGTCCGCTTTTCACGGCGCCGACGGCTTTTGCGGACACCACCAGTTATTGGAATGGTTCTGTGCTGCTATCCTGAACTGTCGCCAGTTTATGCGACGCTTCGACTGCATGCCGGCTGGCACCAAGCGAAACAACCGGACCATTGATGAATATCAGTCGCAATGACATTGCGCGCGCCTAGGCTGGTGGCATGTACAGCAACAGATCAGGCCAGCGCGGCACCAAAGGCGCAAGCGGCGTGCCCCAGCCAAGCACGGCATGCGCGGGCAGCAACGACTGCGGCAACGCGCCGCCTGCATACAGTGACTTCCACGTCGGGAAAATCCGATGAGCGCGCGCGATGCAGGTGCCAAGCGACGTGCCTATGCGGGGCCGGCGCTGTTCAGTTTCGGGTTCCGGCCGTTCTTCCTTGGTGCGACGCTGTTTGCCGGGCTGGCGGTGCCGTTGTGGATGGCGGCGTTTGCACATGGCGCTGCGCTCGGGCCCGACGGCGACGCGTTGGCATGGCACGCGCACGAGATGATCTTCGGCTTTGTCGGCGCGGTTGTTGCCGGCTTTCTGCTGACGGCGGTGCCGAACTGGACGGGGCGCGCGCCGGTCATGGGGATGCCATTGGCGCTGCTGTTCGGACTGTGGTTTGCGGGCCGCACGGCAATGGCGTTGCCGGCCCCGGGGGCAGCGGGTCGACTTGTCGATACGCTGTTTCTGATCGCGCTCGCGCTGACGATCGGGCGCGAGGTGTTTGCCGGGCGAAACTGGCGGAACCTGCCGGTGTGGGGGCTGGTGACGCTGTTTGCGGCTGCGAACATTTGCTGGCACGCCGAGGCGCTTGGCGCCCTGACGTACTCTCCCGGTATCGGAAAGCGGTTGGCGCTGGCGGTGCTGACGTTGCTGATGAGCTTCATCGGCGGTCGAATTATTCCGTCGTTCACCACCAACTGGATGAAGAAGCAAAAGCTTCACCCGGAACCCGCGCCATTCGGCCGATTTGACCAACTGGTGCTGGGGGCGACCATCGTCGCGATGGTCATGTGGGTCGGCTGGCCGGAAGCTGCCCAAACGGGGGTGATGCTGGCGGTCGCCGCAGCTCTGCATCTCGGCCGCTTGCTACGCTGGCAGGGCTGGCGCACCGGCAGCGAGCCGCTCGTTCTGATTCTGCACATCGCTTACGGCTGGATTGTCGTGGCCCTGGCGATATTGGCGGCCAATGTCTTCGTGCCGGGGCTGTTCGGGGGCGCGAGCGCGCTGCACGCGCTGACGGCGGGCGCAATCGGCCAGTTGACGCTTGCGGTGATGACACGTGCCAGCCTTGGTCATGTCGGTCGGCCGCTGACGGCGGATCGCCCGACTGTCATCATCTACGCGCTGGTGTTCGCCGGTGCCGTGCTGCGGCTGGTGCTGCCGTTTACACCGCTCGGCTATGTGCTTGGGGCATCGATCGCGGGTACCGTCTGGGCAGCAGGTTTCCTACTATTTGCTGTACATTATGGACCGATGCTGGCGGGCCGGCGACCGCCAACGCGACCGGCAAGCAACTGACGCGCGACGATCAGAAGACATAATCGACCGAGACCCACAGCTTGCTGGTGTCAGTGGCGAAG
>CALMPZ010000644.1 GCA_937871645.1 uncultured Polymorphobacter sp. | reverse complement strand
TCAGCGGGTCCCAGGTTCGAACCCTGGTGCGTCCACCATCACTTCAAATCGCAAAGTGCATTGCCGGCGACGGTCAGAACCGGCCACCGCGCGACAGCCAATAGACTGCGGCAACAGCCATTGCAGCGGCGATGACGAACCGCCACCAGCCAACGCGTGCCAGCCCGGTGCCGCCGGCATCGAACGACTGATAGCCCGTCACCATCGCGCGCGTCAGATTGTGGCGCTTGAAGACTAGATGATAGAAAATCGCCGCGATATGCAGCGCCACCAGCGCCAGCAGCAGGTTGAAGCTCAGCTCGTGAATCTCGGCGGCGATGCGGCCCTGATCGAAATCGAGCAGATACGACAGCGGCCCCGATTCCATGCCGTCGACATCGACACTGAACAGCCCCGTCGTCACCTGCGTGACCAGCACCAGCAGCAGCGCCAGCACACTCCAGCCGCCGAGCGGGTTATGTCCGGGGCGCGGCGCCAACTGCCCCCGCAGATAGGCGCGGACCGCCACCGGCCCGCGCAGGAATTGCGCGAAGCGCGCCGTATCGCTGCCGACAAAGCCCCACAGGATGCGGAAGACCAGCAGGCCCGCGACAACCAGCCCCGACTTGTAGTGCCAGTCCATATGGCCGTTTTCGGCGCTCCACCATGAGAACCCGACCAGGCCGGCAATGCCCCAGTGGAACAGCCGCGTCGGCGCGTCCCAGACATAGCGGCGCAACTGCGGGTTCGTCATGGCTCAGTTCCTTGCCAGTGGTGGCGCCGGCCACACGGGTGCGCGTAGCCGGCGGCCCGGCTCAACGGGGCGGCATGCGGATACCGCCATCAAGCCGGATCGTCTGCGCGTTGAAATAGCTGTTGCGCACCAACTCCATCACCAGGCTGCCGAATTCGGGCGGGTTGCCCAGCCGGCGCGGGAACGGCACCGAGGCGTTGAGGCCGTCCCACATCGCCGGGTTGAAATCCTTGAAGCGCAGCATCGGCGGTGTCGCGAAAATCCCCGGCATGATCGAGTTGACGCGAATGCCGAGCTCCATCAGGTCGCGCGCCATCGGCAGCACCAGCCCGTTGACGCCGGCCTTGGCCGACCCATAGCACACCTGCCCGACCTGCCCGTCCTGCGCCGCGACGCTCGAGGTCAGCGTGATGACGCCGCGTTCGCCGTCTTCGAGCGGCTCGAGGCCCGCCATGCCAAGCGCCGAAATCGACGCCATGCGGTAGCTGGCGACCAGAATCCCGTCGACCGAGAAGGCATAGTCTTCAGTCGAAACGCGCTTGAAGCCACCGGTCGCCTTGTCGCGGCCGACGGTCTTGCCGCCCTTGGCGGTCATCGCGCAATGCACGAGGATGCGTTCCTGGCCGTTGACGGCGCGGGCCTTTTCGAAGCCCGCCAGCGCGCTTTCTTCGGACAGAATGTTGACGTTGCAGAATGTCGCGCCGATCTCGTCGGCAACCGCCTGGCCGGCTTCGGCGATGTCGAAGATCGCCACCTTGACGCCGGCGGCACGCAGCGCCCGCGCCGACGCCTGGCCGAGGCCGGATGCGCCCCCGGTGACGATGGCGGCAGTGTTCGAATCGATTTTCATGGCAGGTCTCCCCAGAATTGTTGTGTTGGTTGTTGTCAGTGACTGCCATATTCACAACCGGCGCGCCGCCGACAAGCCGGATATCGCCGCACGCCGCAATCTGTTCGACAGCAGCTCCCGGACAAATCATTCCTAATGGATTGCCGCGCCACAAACCCGGCGCACTCTGTAACGCCTGCGAAACGCCGGTAAGGTTGACCGCGCTTCACCAATAATGCCCGCATGGCGGCTGCGCTGCCGCCGTTGAACGCTCCACGACCAATGTTGCGGGAGCATGCGTTCATGGCGATTATCAATGCCGATACCGGAAACTTTCGGGCCCAGCTGGCGACCCTCAAGGCCGGCGACACCTTGCAGCTTGCCGCGGGCAACTACGGTCAGCTGGTGCTGGCCAACCTCAACTTCGGCAGCGGCATCACCATCAAGGGCGGCAGCTTCACCAGCATCGCATTGAGCCGCGTTAGCGGCGTCACCTTCGACGGCGCCGCGGTCAGCTTCCAGCCGACCGCGACCAGCGACAACAATGCCCAGGCCATCCGCGTCTGGGACTGCGACCGCGTCACCATCACCAATGCCAAGGTCACCGGCGGGCTGGCGGTCAACGGCGTCGCGCAAAGCGCCAAGCTGCTCGATGCGACGGGCAATGTGCTCGGGCTGCCGGCGGGCAAGGGCGTCACCTTCGAAAGCTCGCGCGACTGCGCCATAACCAACAGCGACATCAGCCTGTTTCACAAGGGCATCACCTTTTCGGGATCGAACCTGACGATCAGCGGCAACGACATCCACGACCTGCGCACCACGCCGATCAGCGGCTCGGCGGTTTCGGGGCTGGTCATCACCGGCAACCACAGCTGGGACAGCCATCCGTGGAACTATGGCGGCGCCGGCGATCACGGCGACCGCATCCACATCTGGACCGACAAGACCGCGATGACCGGCGTCGTCATCAAGGACAATCTGCTCGAACAGGGCCGCGGCGACCCGATGATCGGCATCTACCTTGATGACAATGGCAAGGGGCTGGGCTTTCCCGGCGCGGTGGTCAGCGGCAACACCATCATCGATGGCACCGGCCAGGGGATGCTGCTCGAAAACGTCAGCGGCACCGTGGCGAACAACACGTTGGTCTGGTCGGGCACCGGCACTGCGGCGAACAACACGCCGCGTTTCCAGATTACCGGCAAATCGCACGACATCCTGTTCACCGGCAACAGCGGCAATGTCGCGATCGTTGCCGGCGTCCATGACCTGCAGTTCTGGGACCAGCTCGGCAGCTTCACCTATGACGCGGCACTGACCGCCGTCGACCGGCTGAGCATCACGCAGGATGCCACCGTCATCACCAAGGCCGCGAGCTTTGCCATCGACGCTTCTACCGACAATCTGACCTTTTCGGGTACCGGCAACTTCACCGGCATCGGCAACGCGCTGGCCAATGTCATCACCGGCGGCGCGGGCAATGACACGCTGATCGGCAACGGCGGCGCCGACACGCTGATCGGCGGCCTCGGCAATGACCGCTACCTTGTCGACAATGCGCTGCAGACGATCACCGACAGCGGCGGCACCGACACTGTCGAGAGCCGCGTGTCATGGACGTTGCAGGCGGGCCTCGAAAACCTGACCTACACCGGCAGCGGCGGCGCCGTACTGACCGGCAATGGCAGCAACAACACCATCAACGGCGGCGCCGGCAATGACATTTTGAACGGCGGGCTCGGCGCCGACATTCTGGCCGGCGGGTTGGGCGATGACCTCTATTACGTCAACAATCCGACGCAACGGGTCTTCGATACCGGCGGCATCGACACCGTCATTGCCGACCGCAGCTATGTGCTCGGCACGACAATCGAGAATCTGACATTGTCGGGCAGCAACAGCGGCAACCTCGGCGGCAACGCGCTTGCCAATGTCCTGCGCGGCAACGGCGGCGCCAACATCATCGACGGCGGCAGCGGTGCCGACACGCTGTACGGCGGCGGCGGCAACGACACCTAAAGCGGCGGCACGGCCGGCGACCGCGTCATCGAAGTCGAAAACGGCATCGACCTCGGCGGCATCGACGCCGTCAGGACCGTGCTGTCTGCCTATGCGCTGGGCAGCGGCGTCGAAAATCTGCTCTACCTGGGCGCTGCGGCGTTCACCGGCAGCGGCAATGCGCTCGACAACAGCCTGTCCGGCGCGGGCGGTGCCGACAAGCTCTACGGGCTGGGCGGCAATGATGTGCTCAACGGCAGCGGCGGCAACGACATTCTCGACGGCGGCGCCGGTGCCGACCGGCTCAGCGGCGGCAGCGGCTATGACCTCTTCCACTTCGCCAAGGGCGAAGCGGGCGGCGACAGCATCATCGACTTCACCGGCAATGCCGGTGCCGCCGGCGACATGATCCGGCTGATCGGCTGGGGCGCCGGCACCAAGATGGTGCAGGGCAGCGGCAGCAACTGGATCATCACCGACGGCATCGACCACAGCACCGCGACAATCGCCATCACCGGCGCTGTCCACGCCAGCGACATTTTATACGGCTGACACCGGCCTATTTGCGCCGGTTGGTGAACGCAGCGATGCGCGCGTGCATATCGGGCCCGACACCTTCGCTGTGCTCGACTTCCCAGGTCAGCCCGGCATCGAGCAGGCCGCCGTCGGTCGCCTCGAGCAGGCGCTTGTTGGCGCGGTGGCTGAACGGCGAATTGGCGACGATGCGCTTGGCGAGACTTTCAATCTCGCTGTCGAAATCGGCGCGCGGCACGGCATATTCGGCCAGCCCGATACGCACGGCTTCGGCAGCATTGATCATGTCGGCGGTGAACATCAGCCGCTTGGCGGTGGCGGCACCGACGCGGCGCGGCAGCCGCTGGCTCATCCCCCAGATCGGGGTGAGTGCCCATTTGGCATGCGTGTCGCCAAACCGCGCATCATCCGCCGCGACGATGAAATCGCAAGCCAGCGCCACTTCGAGCGCGCCGGTGTAGCAATGCCCGTGCACCGCCGCGACGACAGGCTGCGGCAGCATTTCGAGCATCCGCAGCGTCTCGCTGTGCCAGCCGCGCGACGGCACCTTCTCGCCCTCGGCAATGTCGCCAAGGTCGTGGCCGGCGGAAAAGCATTTGCCGGCGCCGCGCAGCACGACGCAGCCGATCGTCGTGTCGGTCGCCAACGCCTCGACATGCGCGCGCAGTTCGGCGAACACCCCGACCGTCAATGAATTGAGCTTGTCGGGCCGGTTGAGCGTCAGTTGCGTCCAGCCATCAAAATCTTCGCGCTTGACCAGCGGTTCCATCGATCTTCCCCTCGTGCACGCCGTTGCGGCATTGCCATTCATGTCTGCGGCACCGAGCCCCCAATGATGCGGCGAACCGAATCAAGCGGCGGCATTCGGCACCGTCCGGCAAACTGACTTGCACACTGCCGGCGGTTTTCAAACCGGCTTGACGCCCCGGCGGTGTCAGGCCCGCAACGCATTTATCGCAACGGCACTTGCCGTTCGCGTCATGCTGCGGAATAACCACCGCCGCAATCGCGGCCAAAGGGTTCCCATGGATTTCAGTTTCACCGACGAACAGCGCCAGTTGCGCGATTCGATTTCGGCCTTGCTGCGCGACCGCTACGGCTTCGACGCGCGGCGCAATGCCAGCCGCAGCGAGCCCGGCTGGCGCCCCGACATCTGGCGGACGCTGACGCGTGAGCTCGGGCTCGGCGGTGCGGCATTCCCCGAACGCCTCGGCGGCGCCGGTGGCGGTGCGGTCGAAACGATGATCATCATGGAAGAACTCGGCAGCGTGCTGGCACTCGAACCGTGGCTTGAGACCATCGTGCTCGCCGGCGGGCTGCTGCAGGCCTGCGGCGGCGCGGTGGCCGATGCGGCATTGCGCGACATCATCGCTGGCGATGCCGTGCTGGCATTCGGCTGGGCCGAGCCCGCATCGCGCTACGCCTTCTCCGATGTCGTCACCACCGCCCGCCGCGACGGCAGCGGCTGGAAGCTCGACGGCCACAAGACGCTGGTCGCCGCCGCACCCTGGGCCGGTGCCATCATCGTCTCCGCACGCACCGGCGGCGGCGTCCATGACCGCGACGGCATTTCGTTGTTCATCGTGCCTGTCGATCGCCCCGGCGTGACCTTGCGCGCCTACCCGACGATCGACGGTCGCCGCAGCGCCGATGTGCTGCTTGAAGGCGTCACGCTGCCCGCCGAGGCACTCATCGGCCCCGAAGGCGGCGCCTTGCCGCTCATCGAGCAAGTCGGCGATGCCGGGGTCGCCGCACTGTGCGCCGAAGCCGTTGGCATCACCCGCCGGCTGCTGTCGGACACTATCGCCTACACCGCGCAGCGCCGCCAGTTCGGCCAGCCGATCGGCGGCTTCCAGGCGCTGCAGCACCGCATGGTCGACATGTACCAGCAGGTCGAACACGCCGCGTCCGCCAGCTACCTCGCGACGCTGCACCTGGGCAGCGCACCGCACGAACGCGCCAAGGCAGTGTCCGCCGCCACGGTTGCGATCGGCGGCGTCTGCAAATTCGTCGGCCAGAATGCCGTGCAGCTCCACGGCGGCATGGGCATGACCGAAGAACTGCCGATCGGCCATTATTTCAAGCGCGCGACAGTCATCGAGGGCGAGCTCGGCAGCAGCGACTGGCACCTGCGCCGCTACGACCGCCTCGCCCGCAACGCTGCCTGAAGGATTTTGCAATGGACCTTGCGTTGACCCCCGCCGAAACCAGCTTCCGCCAGCAGGTGCGCGACTTCTTCACCGGCGACTATCCGCAGCATATTCTCGCCAAGCTGCGCGCCGGACAGAAGCTGACCCGCGACGACCATATCGCCTCGCAGCACGCGCTCAACAGCCGCGGCTGGTTCGGCGTCAGCTGGCCCAAGGAATTCGGCGGCCCCGGCTGGACGCCCACCGAACGCTATATCTTCGACGAGGAGCTGGAGACCATCGGCGCGCCGGGCATCATCCCGATGGCGGTCATCTACATCGGCCCGATCATCTGCGCCTTCGGCACCCCCGAACAACAGGCGCACTGGCTCCCCGACATCCTCGAATCGCGCGCGATGTGGGCGCAGGGCTATTCGGAACCCGAATCGGGGTCCGACCTCGCCAGCCTGCGCATGACCGCGGTCCGTGACGGGGACGACTATATCCTCGACGGCACCAAGATCTGGACGTCATCGGCGCACTGGGCCGACTGGATTTTCTGCCTCGTCCGCACTTCGCAGGAATCGCGCAAGCAGGACGGCATCTCGCTGATCTGCGCCGACATGCGAACGCCCGGCATCACCGTCCACCCGATCATCACCATTGACGGCGGCCATGAACTCAACCGCGTCGAATTCGACAAGGTCCGCGTGCCCGCCGCCAACCGCATCGGCGAGGAAGGCCGCGCCTGGCACTATGCCAACGTCCTGCTGGCCAGCGAGCGGCTGTCCTACGCGCACATCGGCCGCAAGAAAGCCGATCTGGCGCGGCTGCGCGTGCTCGCGGCGGAAACGCCTGCCGGCGAAGGCAGCATGATGGCCGATGACGCGCCGTTCATGCTGCGGCTGGCGCGCACCGAAATCGACCTGTCAGTGCTCGAAATCTCGGTGCTGCGCGCGCTGACAGGCGGTGCCGAATCTGCCACGGTCTCGGCGCTCAAGATCGGCTGCACCGAAATGGCGCAGCGCATCACCGAGCTGTTCGTCGAACTGTCGGGCAGCCACCGCAACCCGGCGCCCGATCGCCACGCCGCCGACTGGCAGGCCGAAGTTCCCGGCTCGCCCGTCTACGCCGCGCCCTATACCGCCGCCTATCTGTTCGAGCGCGCGCAGACGATCTACGGCGGCGCGACCGAAGTTCAGAAGAACATCATCTGGCGGCAAATCGGGCGCTGATCAGCGCCCGCCGGTAGCGGGAATTGACATCGAAAAGGGGAAAATGGTGGGCACGGCTGGTATCGAACCAGCGACCCCTGCGATGTCAACACAGTGCTCTACCACTGAGCTACGCGCCCACGCTGCGGGGTCAATAGCCGCAGCCCCGGCGATAAGCAAGGCCAGCGTGGCGCATTTTCCGCACGCGCCGTATTTCACGGGGCTGGCCGCAGCGCCGCTTGCTGTTAAGGTGCCGCCACGATGCGCGATTCCACCCCGACCGACGGCTTTACCGTCACCGGCACGCCGGCAACGGCGCTGGTGCTGGCGTCGCCGCATTCGGGGCGCGCCTATCCGCCGGCGTTCCTGGCGCAGACGCGGCTGCGCGTCGACCAGTTGCGCCGCGCCGAGGACGCCTTTGTCGATACGCTCGTCGGTGCCGCGCCCGACCGCGGCGTGCCACTCGTCGCCGCGCATTACGGCCGCGCCTGGCTCGACCTCAACCGCAGCGCCGATGAACTCGACCCGTCGATGTTCGATGCGCCGCCGCCGCCGCACCCCGACCAACACGGCGACCGCGTCCGTGTC
>CALMPZ010000643.1 GCA_937871645.1 uncultured Polymorphobacter sp. | reverse complement strand
GGCTTCATTGCCTGCGCCGTCGCCGTCTGGCGCAACACTGCGACGCTGGCCGCCGACATGGCGCCCGAAAAGCGCATGTTCCGCTTCTCGCTGCTGTATCTGTTCATGCTGTTCGCAGCGCTGGTGGTCGATCATTGGGTGCTGCCATGGAACGCATGACCGAAGCGCAGACCGAAGCCTTCATCGCCGCGCGCAAGTCGCGCAACCGGGCGCTCGGGCTGGTACTCGCCGCGCTCGCGGTGCTGTTCTTCGCGATCACCGTGGTCAAGTTCGTCACATGAGCACACCCGCCGCCTCGACTGCCGCACACCGGCGCACCGGGCTGATTGCAGCCGGCATCGCGCTCGCCATGCTGGCGCTCGCCTATGCCAGCGTGCCGCTGTACCGGCTGTTCTGCCAAATGACCGGCTTTGGCGGCACGACGCAGCGCGTCGATGTCGCCACGCTGCCCGTCAAGGCTGACCCGCTCGGCCGCGTCGTCAAGGTGCGCTTCGACGGCAATCTCGCGCCGGGCATGCCGTGGCAGTTCGCTCCCGAAGCCAACAGCGTTACGGTGGGCATCGGCGAACGCAAGCTGGCGTTCTTCAAGGCGACCAACATGACCGCCGCCGCCACCACGGGCCGCGCGACGTTCAACGTGTCGCCCGCCATCGCCGGCAAATATTTCGTCAAGATCGACTGTTTCTGCTTCACCGAGCAGACGTTGAAGCCCGGCGAGACCGTCGACATGCCGGTCAGCTACTACATCGACCCCGCGATCCTGAAGGACAAGGAAGCCGCGCGCATCGATGAAATCACGCTTTCCTATACCTTCTTCCCGGTAGACGCGGACGACGCGACGCGGGTAGAAGGCAACAACGTTCCGAAGGGGTAGTTCGATGGCGTCTGCCAAAACGCATCAGTTTCACATTCTGTCGCCCGATCCGTGGCCGATTATCGGTGCTTTCTCGGCGCTGATCATGGCCTCGGGCGCGATTGCCTGGATGCACAAGGCCGCGGGCGGCCCATGGATCTTCGGGCTCGGCACCGCAGCCGTGCTGTTCACCTTCTACGGCTGGTGGGCGAAGGTCATCGCCGAAGCCAATGGCGGCGACCATACCCCGATCGTCCAGCTCCACCTGCGCTACGGCATGATCCTGTTCATCGCGTCCGAAGTCATGTTCTTCGTCGCGTGGTTCTGGGCCTATTTCAACGCCGCGCTGTATCCGTCGCATGTCGAAGCGGTTGGCGGCGTCTGGCCGCCGGCGGGCATCGAAGTGCTCGACCCGTTCGTCTTCCCGCTGCTCAACACGTTGATCCTGCTGCTGTCGGGCACCACCGTGACCTGGGCGCACCATTCGCTGATCCACAACGACCGCGAAGGCCTGAAGGCCGGCCTGTGGTTGACCATCGTGCTCGGGCTGATCTTCTCGGGGGTGCAGGCGTTCGAATACATGCACGCTGAGTTCGCGTTCGCCGGCAACATCTACGGCTCGACCTTCTACATGGCGACGGGCTTCCACGGCTTCCACGTCATCGTCGGCACGATCTTCCTGATCGTCTGCCTGATCCGCACCTACAAGGGTGACTTCACCCCCAAGCAGCACTTCGGCTTCGAAGCGGCGGCATGGTACTGGCACTTCGTCGACGTCGTCTGGCTGTTCCTGTTCATCTCGATCTATGTCTGGGGCAGCAACTTCGGCGCGGCAGTGCTGGCCAATACCCCGCATTGATCGACCCAGCCCAGTCGTCAGAATCACCGCCGCCTGCGCCTGACCTGTTGCTCACTGCGCTGCGCGGCGGTTGCCCGCGCTGCGGCAAGTCCGGGCTGTTCAGCGGTATCGTGACGTTTGCGCCGCGCTGCCGGCATTGCGGGCTGGATTTCGCCAGCTTCAATGTCGGTGACGGCGCCGCGTCGTTCCTGATCTTCATCGTCGGCGGCATCATCCTTGGCCTCGCGCTCTGGCTCGAACTGTCGTACGCACCGCCAATCTGGCTGCATGCGCTGTTGTGGGTCCCGCTCGCAACGCTGCTGACGCTGGGCCTGCTGCGGATCGCCAAGGCCATGCTGATAGCCATGGAATACCGCCACGAAGCCGCCGCCGCGCGCAGTGAAACGACCGATGGCCCAGATTGACCCACGCCGCCGCAGCGGCCTGCCGCTCGGCGCCACGCTGATGACCCTGCTGATGGTGCCGGTGCTCATCGCGATGGGCATCTGGCAACTCCAGCGCCGCGACTGGAAAGCCCAGATCAACGCCGAACTCGCCGCTGCGCCGTCGCTGCCGGTGCTCGACGCCGCCGCACTGCAGGCCGCGCGCGCCAGCGACACGTCGCTGCTCTACCGCCGCGCCAGCGTCGCCTGCACCCCCGGCAGCGTCGCACCCTATGACATCAAGGGCGGCGACAGCGCCGATGGCCAATCGGGCTATCTGCTGCTCGTCAACTGCACCCCCGCCGACCCCAAGCCGGCGTTCGTCGTCGTGGCGGGCTGGTCGCAACGCCCCGACGCACTGACCAAGCTTAACGTCAACACGACCTTCGACGGCCTGATCATCGAACGCCCCTACGGCAAGGACACCACGCGCCCGCGCTTCATGCTGATTCCGCAGCAGGCGGTGCCGCCGCTGGCGCCGTCGCGTGTGCCGACGCCCGGCGATCTGCCCGACAATCAAGGACATCCGGCGAGAACCATTCAGTTGGCGGGCATTGCTTTATGCCTACCGGGAGTGGCTGTTGATAGCACTGGGCATACTGGCGCTGGTGCTGATTGCTTACCAGATTTACAAACAAAAATTTCGCAGCGACGCCGCTCTTTCGCGCAGCATACAACTCCCGCCGCACGAATATGCCTGGCGGCGCCTGGAAGCGCTCGAACGCCGGAAGCTCTGGCAACAGGAACAGCCCAAACTGTACTACGCCGAACTGACGCATATTAGCCGGGAGTACCTGGAAAAACGCTACCAGATACCGGCCTTGGAATCCGTTTCCGATGAAATTTTACGCCAACTACACCGCACTGATTTCCCTGAAACGTTCGTTACGGATTTGCAAAAACTGCTGACAGAAGCAGATCTGGCAAAATTTGCCCAGTCCACGCCGCCTGCATCTTTTCATCCGGAAGCGTTGCAAATTGCCCGCACTATTGTAAGCGAAACGATTGAAAAACAAGTAGTTGAACCAAATTCCGCGCCGTGATATTCGCCCAACCGATCTGGTTTTTATTGTTGCCCTTGCTTTTTCTGCCCTTGCTCCTGCGCCGCAAAAGCCGTGATGCAACAACGCGGCAGGTAGCGATGCGACTGTCGCAGTCGCCGGGCGGGCCGCATACCTGGCGCTCCAGAATACGAC
>CALMPZ010000642.1 GCA_937871645.1 uncultured Polymorphobacter sp. | reverse complement strand
ATAGATCGACGCGACGCGCACCCCTCCGACATCGGCCTCAAGGTAGCGCGATTGTTCGTCACTGTCGTCGCCGGGCAGCCCGCGCTGCGTCTCGGTGGCGGGCTCCTTCGACAGGATGGCAACGCCGTTGAAGCCTTTCTGGCCGTGGACGAGGCTGTGATAACCGGCCGCGCGCAGTGCATCGACGGGGAAGTTCTCGCTGACCGTCTTGATTTCCTGCAGGCAGGCGACGTCGGGCTGCGTCGCCGCCAGCCATTCGAGCAGGCGCGGCAGGCGGGCGGCGGTACCGTTGATATTGAAGGTCGCGATGCGCATGGCAGCGTGTGTAGCAGCGGCGGTGCCGGTCTCCAATGCCGCTATTCGCTTGCATGCGTGCCCGAATTGGCATTTCATTTGCAAATACACCGGCTCGGGGGCGAGCCAGCGAAGGGGGCTTGATGACAAGCGCGGTAGCGACGCTACAATTTGCCATGGCGATGCCGGTGGCCGGCTTCGGCATGGCCGGCGGGCCGGCGGCGCGGCGCGTGCCCGCCTGACCCACCAGCTCTCCAGTTTCATCGTCGCAATCAATCGGGAGCGTGGTTGCGTCCTGCAGTGCAGGTCGGAATGGCTCCATCGCACCAAACATCAGGGGGAATACATGAAACAGCTTTTACTGCTCGCCACCGCGCTGACGGTGGCCACCGGCCCGGCACAGGCGTTGACGGTAACATCGGTCAGCGGCGCGGTGCAGGTCACGGCGTTCGTCACTGACAATCTCGGCGACATTATCGCACTGCATGCGGGTTCGGACGGCTTCAGCGGCGCCCCGACGGTGTTGAGCACCAGTGCGTTCGCGACCTACGACACCGGCACCGACTCACTGTCGAGCCATGGCGGGGTCACCGCAGGCTGGATTTCCGCCAGCGCCGGCACGGTTTTCATGCGCGACTTCGGCTGGGATTCGACACTCGGCATCGGCGGCGGCGGCGCGGTCAATGGGGGCGGGCCGAACTGGAGCTATACCTTCACGCCGTCGGCCGATGCCGTCTACACGATGAACTACAGCATCCGCGGTTTCGGCAACACCTTCGGCTTGTGGGGGATTTTCAACGCCGTCGACGGCGTTGCCGACTATTCGAACATCAACGCCTTCAACCCTGATTCGTCGGGGACATTCACCAAGGCGCTGACCGGCGGCACGACCTACAGCGTCGAGCTTTACAACAACGCCAATGCCGGTGTCGGCCCCGACACCTTCGCGGCAATGGACGGTGCGTTCGACTGGTCGATCACCGGCCCCGGTGGCGTTCCCGAACCCGCCAGCTGGGCGATGCTGATTGCCGGCTTCGGCATGGTCGGCGGCGCACTCCGGTCGCGGCGGCGCGTACTGGCCTGAAGCTGATGGTTGCGGCGGGCGGGGATGACCCTGCCCGCCCCAATGCGGTCTAGACCGAAAAGCTGCTGCCGCAGCCGCAGCCCGACTGGGCGTTGGGGTTCTTCACCTGGAAGCTCGCGGCGCCGATGGTTTCGACATAATCGACCTGCGCGCCCTCCAGAAACGGCAGGCTGACGGCATCGACCAGCATCGTCACGCCGTCGGTTTCGACCACCAGATCATCGGGTGCGGCATCGGTTTCGAGACCGAAGCGGTACTGGAAACCGGCACAACCGCCGCCATCGACGGCGAGCCGCAGCTTGAGCCCCGGCTTGCCCTGACGCGCGGCAATCGCGGCAACACGGGCGGCGGCGGCAGGCATGAGTTGGGGTGCGTTCATGACCTCAACATAGGCCTGATGCGACGTGGTTGCAATTGGCGCGGCTTACTTGCCGCCGATGCTCGCGCTGAAGCTTGAGCCGGTGAAGCTGCTGGCGGCAACGGCGGTGCCGGCTTCGGATGCGCCGGAAACGGCGCGGCTTTGCGCGGCGAGCACATAACTGCTCGCAGCGAGATAGGGGCGCGGGTTGACCGCGCGGCCATCGATGCGGACTTCATAGTGCAGGTGCGTGCCCGTCGAGCGGCCGGTCGAACCCATGCGGCCGATGAGCTGGCCCTGCTTGACGCTCTCGCCGGGCTGGACGAGGATTTTCGACAAATGGCCATAGCGCGTCGCCATGCCGCGGCCGTGTTCGAGCTCGACAAGGTTGCCGTAACCGCCGCTGCGGCCGGCAACGCCGACGACACCCGCGGCGGCAGCGTATATCGGCTCGCCGGTGCTGCCCGCCATGTCGAGCCCGGCGTGCATCGCGGCGCCGCCGTTGAACGGGTCATAGCGATGGCCGAAGCCCGAGGTCAGCGTGTAGTTGGCGACCGGCGCGAAGGCCGGGATCGACACCAGCGCGGCCTCCAGCGTAGTGAGCTTTTTCCAGCTGAGATAGAGATCCTTGAAGCGCGGCTCGGCGGCAGTCAGCGCTTCGCTGTTCGCCGGGATATAAGGGCCGCCCATGCCGGCAGCGGACTGCGCGATCAGCCGGTCGGGATCGAGCCCGAGGCGGCGCACCAGAGTTTGCGTTTCCTTGAGGCGGGCTTGCGCGGCGTTGGTCGCGGTATCGACAAACGCCAGCTGCTGCACTTCGAGCTTGCGGAACGGTTCGAGCACTGCGGCTTCGGCAAGCGCCGGATTGGCGAGCCCGTTCTTGCCGCGCTTGCCCTTCACCGGCAGCAGCTCGGCGGCGGTGGCGAGCGCGTCGCCGCCGGCATCGGCGCGCGGCAGCATCGCCGCGAGCTGCGCGAGGTCGCGCTTGCCGGTGAGCAGCGAGGCGAGGAATTGCTGGCGGGCTTCGATCTTGGCAGCGGTGGTCGCGACATTGCCCTTGAGGGCGCTGACATCCGACTTCATCACCGAAACCTGGGTGGAAAGCGCGGCGAGTTCGGCCTGCTTGGCGGCGAGCTGAGCATCGGTGACGCTGTTGCCAGCGACCATGTTGGCGGTTGCAACACCGAGCCAACCCAACACCAGAGCAGTTCCACCAATTGCCATAAGCTGTTCGCGTGTCCCTATCGTGATGACGTGCAACCGGTCGGCGCGGTGCCAGGTGAAGACATGTTCCGGAAGCGCTCGCGTCAGACGCGTCGCAAACCCTTGCCAGGCAGCGTCGATCCGAACCACGTTTTGCAACCCCCTGTAATCTTCACTTGTCGGTCTGCAGCCGCTGCTGCCGACCGGGCGCCGAATCAACCTTCAGCCTTCCTGATCCTGCCGGGCCTTGGTTAACCTTGGTCCCGACGAGTCTGTTGAAGCATCACGCCGCCGGCGGTTCAACCGGCAGATAGAAGCCGGGGGGCAAACCGGCCTGTTCGCGCGCCGAGTCGTTGAACGGTGGCTTAACGGCCCCGCTGAAATGGCTTGCGACGGCCGATTTAAATGCGGCTTGCGGCACCAGATTCGATTCGGCGCAGCAAAATGGAACCATTTCGATCCCGCCGCGACATGGCCGATTTCGTCGGCATAGATGCGCTGCAGGATGGCGGCGCTGTCAGCGTCGCCGGCGCGTTGCAGCCGTCCGATCATTTCCGGCGTCACATCGAGCCCGCGCGCCTCCAGCACCAGCGGCACCACCGCGAGCCGCGCCAGCAGGTCATGCGCCGTTGCCATTGCCGAGCGCCACAGCCCGTCATGCGCCGGCAGCGCGCCGTAGTGGCAGCCGATCACTTCGAGCCGGTCGGCGAGCAAGGTGAAATGTTCGGCCTCCTCGCCGCCGATGCGGACCCAGTCATCGACAAACGCCCGTGGCATCGTGGCGCCGAAGCGCGCGACAATGTCGAACGCCAGGTCAATCGCGTTGAGTTCGATATGCGCCACCGCGTGCAGCAGTGCCTGACGCGACGCGAGATTGCCCGCCTTGCCGCGCTTGGGCATGTGCGACGGGTCGCGCAGTTCGGG
>CALMPZ010000641.1 GCA_937871645.1 uncultured Polymorphobacter sp. | reverse complement strand
GCACAGCGTTTCGTCGCAGACCAGCCAGTCGAGCTTGAGCTTGAGCGGGAACGGCGTGCCCTTGGCAAGGCCGGCGGGGATGTTGACGCTCGCCAGCAGCGCGTTCTGCCGGTCATAGACATAGTTCATCAGGCCCGAGGTCAGGTAGGTGCCGGGCGTCGGATAGCTTAGCGCGCTGGCGGTGGCGCCCTTGGGTAGCGTCCAGGTGGCGCGGGTTTCGACGCCGGCGTCGCCGGGGTTCTGCCAATAGGTGTGCCAGCCGGGTTGCGGGGTCATCAGCAGCGCCACGGTGATTGGCTTGCCGGCGGCGGGGGCGCGGCTGGCGGCGATCAGCTCGACCTTGGTGTGCTGGGTTTGCGCGGTCGGCGCGGCGGTCGCGGGGAGGGCGATGAGCAGCAGCAGGGCGAGGAGGGCGCGAATCATGTGCGGCTTATGCCTGAGTGCGTGGTGGGTGGCAAAGTGCGGCATTTTCCCTCTCCCCTTGCGGGAGAGGGCGACTTGCGCGCCTTCGCGCGGCGGGGTGAGGGGGCCTGAGGGGTTGACGCAGAAACGGCGAGCCTTTGGGGGCTCGCCGTTTTGGATGGAGTGGGTAGGAAGTAAGGGCGTCGTGGCAAAGCCACGCCGTCGGACGGGTTCGTCGGCTTGGTGCCTCCGCCCCGCCGGCCGGGCTTGCGCGAGTCCGCGCCGAACGAAAAAATCGCGAAGGGCAATTTTTCCGTTCGGTGCTGGCCGCGCTTGCGCCTTAGCGCTTCGAAAACTGGAAGCTCTTGCGCGCCTTCGCCTTACCGTACTTCTTGCGCTCGACGACGCGCGGATCGCGCGTCAGGAAGCCGGCCTGCTTGACGACGGTGCGGAGCACCGGTTCGAAGCGGGTCAGTGCCTGGGCGATGCCGTGCTTGACGGCGCCGGCCTGGCCCGAAAGCCCGCCGCCCTTGACCGTTGCAACAACGTCATAGGCTTCGATGCGGTCGGCGACCGAGAACGGCTGGTTGATGACCAGGCGCAGCGTCGGGCGGGCGAAATACACCGTCTGGTCGCGGCCGTTGACGGTGACCTTGCCGGTGCCGGGCTTGAGCCAGACGCGGGCAACCGCGTCCTTGCGCTTGCCGGTGGCATAGGCGCGGCCGTGCGCGTCGATCTTCTGTTCGCGCAGCGGCGCCGGCGAAACGCCGTCATTGGCGGTCGAAAACGCACCGGCTTCGGTCAGCGTGCCGAGATCGGCGAGCGACTGGCGGGTATCGAGGGTATCGTCGGACATTATGCGCCCACCTTGTTCTTGCTGTTCATCGCAGCGACGTCGAGGACGGTCGGCGACTGTGCTTCATGCGGATGCTCGGTGCCCTTGAAGACGCGCAGGTTGCGCATCTGCTGGCGGCCCAGGGGCCCACGCGGAACCATGCGTTCGACAGCCTTGACCAGCACGCGCTCGGGGAAACGGCCAGCCAGGATCTTGTCCGGGGTGGTTTCCTTGATGCCGCCGGGGTGGCCGGTGTGGCGATAATAAATCTTGTCCGCCGACTTCTTGCCGGTGAAACGCACCTTTTCGGCGTTGATGACGATGATGTTGTCACCGCAGTCGACGTGCGGGGTGTAGTTCGCCTTGTGCTTGCCGCGCAGGCGGTTGGCGATGATCGAGGCGAGGCGGCCAACGACCAGGCCTTCGGCGTCGATCAGCAGCCAGTTCTTGACGACTTCGGCGGGCTTGGCCGCCGGCGTCACCTTGCTGAGGGTGGTGGGCATTTTGTGCTTCCAAACGTAAAACGGCCCGCTAAATGCGAGGCCGACGCGGCGCTCTATCGCGGAACGCGCGGAAAAATTCAAGCA
>CALMPZ010000640.1 GCA_937871645.1 uncultured Polymorphobacter sp. | reverse complement strand
AACCCACTGGGTCCCGGCTTTCGCCGGGATGACGGCGGTAGAACCGAGCATGCATCGTGATTGAAGCCCTCATCTTCTACATGTTCGCCGGGCTCGTGGTGGCTTCGGGCATCATGGTCATTTGGGCGCGCAACCCGGTTCATTCGGTGCTCTGGCTGATCCTGGCGTTCTTCAACGCCGCCGGCCTGTTCGTGCTGCTCGGCGCCGAGTTCCTCGCGATGATCCTCGTCATTGTCTACGTCGGCGCGGTTGCGGTGCTGTTCCTGTTCGTCGTGATGATGCTCGATATCGATTTCGCAGCGTTGCGTGCCGGTTTCGCGCGCTACCTGCCGTTCGGGCTGGCGCTCGGGGTGCTGCTGCTCGCCGAACTCATCATCGTGATCGGGGCTTGGTCGATGGCCGATATCCAGCCGGCACTGGCGCAGGCGCCGGTCGCGGCCGCCGATGGCATGTCGAACACGCAGGCGCTCGGTAGCCTCATCTATACGAAATACGTCTACATCTTCCAGACGGCGGGCCTTGTGCTGCTGACGTCGATGATCGGCGCGATCGTGCTGACGCATCGCCAGCGCCCCGGCACGCGGCGCCAGAACATCGGCAAGCAGGTGGCACGCCAGCCGGGCGAGTCGACGCATGCGGTGCGTGTCGAGACCGGCGCCGGGCTGGTGGGTCGCGGGGAGATCAAGCAATGACCATAGGCTTGGGCCATTACCTGACCGTCGGCGCGATCCTGTTCGTGCTCGGCGTGCTCGGCATCTTCATCAACCGCAAGAACGTCATCGTCATCCTGATGTCGGTCGAAATGATCCTGCTCGCGGTCAACATCAATCTGGTCGCCTTTTCGGCGTTCCTGCATGACCTGTCGGGGCAGATTTTCGCGATGTTCGTGCTGACCGTCGCGGCGGGCGAGGCGGCAATCGGCCTCGCCATTCTCGTCATCTATTTCCGTAATCGTGGGACCATCGCGGTCGACGACATCAACATGATGAAGGGCTGACGTGGTCCAGCTTCTGGTATTCCTGCCGCTTATCACGGCGCTGATCGCCGGCCTGGGCGGCCGCATCATCGGCAAGGTTCCGGCCAAGCTGCTGACGACCGCCGGGCTATTCACCTCCGCCGCGCTTTCATGGGTGGTGTTCGTGCAGATCGGTCTCGGCGGCGGCGCGGGCTATACCGTGCATCTGCTCGACTGGATCGAGTCAGGCGACCTCGTCATCAACTGGGCGCTCAAGGTCGATACGCTGACCGCGGTCATGCTGGTTGTCGTCACCACCGTGTCGGCGCTGGTCCACCTGTATAGCTGGGGCTATATGAATGAGGATCCCGACCAGTCGCGGTTCTTCGCCTATCTGTCGCTGTTCACCTTCGCGATGCTGATGCTGGTGACCGCCGACAACCTCGTGCAGATGTTTTTCGGCTGGGAAGGCGTCGGGCTCGCCTCATACCTGTTGATCGGTTTCTGGTATCACAAGCCGACGGCCAATGCGGCGGCGATCAAGGCATTCGTCGTCAACCGCGTCGGCGATTTCGGCTTTTCGCTCGGCATTTTCGGCACCTTCCTGGTGTTCAAGACCGTCAACCTCGATGCCATCCTGACCGCAGCACCGGGCATGACCGGCGCGACATTCGAGTTCCTTGGCTACCAGGTCGATGTGATGACGACGCTTTGCCTGCTGCTGTTTGTCGGCGCGATGGGCAAGTCGGCGCAGCTTGGCCTGCACACCTGGCTGCCCGATGCGATGGAAGGCCCGACTCCGGTCAGCGCGCTGATCCACGCCGCCACCATGGTCACTGCCGGCGTATTCATGGTCTGCCGCCTGTCGCCGATGTTCGAAACCAGCGCCACGGCGCTGA
>CALMPZ010000639.1 GCA_937871645.1 uncultured Polymorphobacter sp. | reverse complement strand
CGGCCGCTGCCATCGATGATCCGCCCGAACAAGGCCGCGCCGACCTGCGCGCGCGGCTCCGAGCCGAGCGGCAGCACCGACGCGCCTGGCACCACGGCACCAAGTGCCGCCAGCCCCATGAACAACGCGCGGCCGTCGCGGAAGCCGATCAGTTCGGCGGGGACTTCATGCGGCCCGACACCACAGACGCTGCCGACGGGCAGCTCGATGCCGCTCGCCTGCACCGTCATGCCGTCAAAGGCGGTGACGCGGCCACCACGCCGAGGATGCAGTACCGACGGCGCAGGAACCGCGGTAATCAAGCTGGACAGTGCCTGTGTCAGTTGCATGGCAAGGTCTCCAGCACCGCGGCGAGCCGGGCGCGGAAGCTGTCGGCAATGACAAAGTTCGGCGCCTCGACCAGCACGCTGCCGCGCGCGACACTGGCATCGGGCAGCAGTGGCAGCGGCAAGACGTCGATGTCTTCGAGCAACGCGGCATCGAGCGGGTTTAGCCGCAACACTGCCGCGCTATCGCAGGTGATTGCCGCGACGGCCGGCTCGACCAGCGCCAGCACATGTTCAGGGGCCAGCCGCAGTTCGGCGGAAATGACGGCGCCACAGAGCTGCGTCACCAGTTCGGCAAAAGGCGTGTGCAGCGCTGCCGCGTCGATTTCACAGGCGCGCCGCAGCGCCACAACGCCGGCTTCGAGCAACTCCTGCACCGGCACCAGTTCGGCGCGCGCTGCTGCCAGCCCGGCCGCCTGCCCGCGAGTCCAGGCATCCTCGGCGAGTGCTGCCGGGTCGGGGGCAGCTTCGGGCACGACTTCGGCAACCCAGGCCGGCGCGCTGCGGCCCGCAAACAGCGCTGCGAGCTGCGCGCTGTGCACCGGCAGCGCTGGATCAAAGCCGCTAGACATAACCGTCGGCCCGGCCCGGCAGCATCAGGCCGCCTGCATCCGCCAATCGCCGCACCACGGCAGCGACGGCAAATTGTGCGGCATCGACATCGGCGCGCTTGAGTGGCCCGAGTGCGGCGAGATCGTCCTGAACCTGCGCCGCTGCCCGTTGCGACATCGCCGCGAAAAATTGATCGCGCAGCGCTTCGGACGCGCCCTTGAGTGCCACCACCAGCGTTTCGGGTTCGACCTCGCGGACCAAAGTCTGCATGGCGCGATTGTCGAGGCGTTCGAGGTCGGCAAAGACGAACAGGTTTTCGGCAATGCGTGCGGCCAGCTCGGCATCGAGGCTGGCGAGACCGTCGAGCAACAGCTTCTGGTCAGCCGATTGCGTCAGCAACTTGGCGACAATGTCGGTGCCGGCGAACTTCGGCGGTTCGGGGGCGTGAACGGCAGCGGCGAGTGCGGCCTCGAACGACTGCTCGAGGTCGGCGAGCGCGGCACCATTGATGGGCCCGAGCCGGGCAATGCGCAGCAGCACGTCGGGCTGACGCGCCGGCGGTAGCAGCGCCAGCACCGCCGCCGCCGTCTCCTGCGGCAGATGCGCCAGAATGACGGCTGCGGCCTGGCTGTGTTCACGCGCCAAGGTCGCGGCGATGACCGGCGCTTCGGCCCAGTCGAGCGCGGCAAAGCGCGGCTGCGTCAGCGGCGGCCCGAGTCGGCCGAGCACGCTGCCGGCGCGGTTTTCGCCGAGCGCGCGCACCATCACCGACCGTACCTGTGCACCACCCTGCCCGAGCGACGCGGTGCTGCGCGTCGCCACCAGAAATTCGTCGAGCACCGCATCAATGGCGCGCGGATCGATTTCCGCGACCGACATCATCGCCGCGCCGACAGTGCGCACTTCTTCCGGCCCCAGCGACTGCAGCAATTCCGCAGCCTCCGCCTCTTCGAGCAGCAGCAGCAGCACCGCGCACTTCTGCGCCCCGGTCAGCATCACCGTCATGCCGGATCGGCCCGCATCATCTGCCGCACGACAGCCGAGGCGCGCCCGACATCTTCGGCGACCAGCGTGCGCGCCTGCGTCAGCTTGGCGCTATAGTCGATGCCCATGAACGGCAGCACCGTGCCGTCAGGCGTGATGACCTGGCCCTGTGCGGCGGCGGCGGCCTGCGCTTGGGCAATCGCGGTGCGGCGCTGCAGGATCGGGCGCACGACACCCAGCAGCAGCAGCGCCAGCCCGGCGATGGCGGCAATCGCCACGCCGCTGTCCTTGACGACGGGCTTTTCATACCATTTGCCCGCGGCATCATCGGCGGCAGCAGCGAACGCCCGGCCTGCGACCGTCACCACATCGCCGCGACGAGCATCGAAGCCGATGGCGCTGCGCACCAGCCCGGTCAGCGCGTTGATCTGCGCCGCCTGGCCCTTCGCCACGCCGAGGCTGGTGTCGCGCACGACGACCGCAACCGACAGCCGCCGGACTTGCGCGCCGGGTGCACGCGTTACCGATACTGCGCGGCCGATTTCAAAGTTGCGGGCATAGGTTTCGCTTTTCGGGCCGGCGACGGGTGCGGCGGCGGCTGCATCGGCGGCCGGCGGTGTCGCGTTGGCCGTGGCCGTGCCGGGCACCGAATTGCTCAGCGCGCCAGGGATGCCCTTGGCGGGCGGCGGTGCGCTTTCGCTGCTGCTGCTGCCCTGCTCGCTGCGCAGGACGGTGCCCTCGCGGTCGAAGTTTTCGCGCGTCGCCTCGGTCTGGGTGAAATCGACGTCGGCGGACACTTCGGTCGAAAAATTGCCGCTGCCGAGAATGGGGGTGAGCAAGGTGACAATGCGCTGGCGGTAGAGCGCCTCGACGCGCGACTGATAGGCGAGCTGCTTGCCGCTTTCGCCCGCCAGCCCCGCGCCGGGATCGCCCGACAGCAGCGCCCCCGATTGATCGACGACGCTGATGCGGTCCGGCGTCAGCCCGGCGATCGACGAGGCGACCATATAGACGATGGCGCGCACCTGTGCCTCGCCGAGCGCACGGCCCGGCGCCAGCGTCACGAATACCGACGCGCTTGGTTCCGAGCGGTCGCGGATGAACACCGAGGTTTCGCCCGCCGCCAGATGCACCGAGGCGTGGCTGACGCCGTCGATTGCTGCCACGCTGGCGGCAAGTTCGCCTTCCTGGCTCTGGCGCAACCGCGCTGCCTCGACAGCGCGACTGGTGCCGAGCGGCATCGCGCCGAGCAGGTCGTAACCGGTCGCCGCCGCCTTGGGCAGCCCCTGCCCCGCCAGCATGATGCGTGCCGCCGCAGCTTCGGCGGGGACGATTTCGACGGCGCCGTTTTCGGGGTTGATGCGCGCATGATAGTTGCCGGCTTCGAGCGCGGCGATGACCGCGGCGCGGTCGGCTTCGGGCAGCGCCGGAAACAGCGGGCGATAGTCGGGGGTGCGCAACGTCATCCAGCCGACAACACCGATCAGCACGACCAGCCCGGCAATGATCAGCGGCAAAGATTTGCGCACTGCCGGCTGGCCGAGCACGCTGCTGCCCCACAGCCGCGCCCCGGCAAGCGCCGCGGGCATCTGGAGAACCGACTGGGGGACCAGCTCACTCATGCCATTACACCGGCATGCTCATGATGTCCTTGTAGGCGGACAGCAGCTTGTTGCGGACCTGCAGCGTCGCCTCGAAACTGATCGAGGCCTTTTGGCGCGCCAGCATGACGGCGGCGATATCGACGGTGTCACCGCGTTCATAGGCGGTACTGACTTCACCGGCGCGGACTTGGGCACCATTCGCGGCAGCAAGCGCGTCGCTGATCGCCGCCTGGAACCCGCCTTGCACCGGCGCCGCGACGGGCGGCGCCAGCTTGCCCGTCAGCGCGGCATTGCGTTCAAGGATGGCGCTGCGCAGCGCCAGCACGCCGCGTGTGTCGAGGCCGCCGACGGGAGGTAGGCTCACTGGATGGTTTCCAGCGCAGCGGGTGCGCGCAGCGGCGTCGGCATCGCGCCGGCCATCGCGGCGAGCTTGTAGCGCAGCGTGCGTTCACTGATGCCGAGCCGGTGGGCGGCCTCGCCGCGCTTGCCGGCACAGTCAGCGAGCACGGCGCGAATGGCATCGCGTTCGCGTTCACGCACCAGTCCGGGCAGCGACGGCGTGACCGCAGCTTCGACTTCGCCGCCCGCATCGAAGCACAGGTCATGCGCTTCGATGCGTTCGCCATTGGCGAGCACCTGCGCGCGCTGCAGGACATTATCGAGCTCGCGGACATTGCCGGGCCAGGCGGCGGCGTGCAGCCGCGCCAGCGCCGCAGGCGTCGGCCAACGCAATCCGACACCACTGCCGGCGGCGCGCAGCAGCAAGGTGGCGGCGAGCGCGCAGATGTCTGCCGGGCGCTCGCACAGCGCCCGCGTCGCCATCGGGAACACCGCGAGGCGGTAATAGAGATCGGCACGGAAGCGGCCGGCGCGGACTTCGGCTCCGAGGTCGCGGTTGGCAGCGGCAATGACGCGGACGTCGATGGCGACCGGCGTCGTTGCGCCAATCGGTAGCACCTCGCGCTCCTGCAACGCGCGCAGCAGCTTGGCCTGCAACGCCAGCGGCAATTCGGCGATTTCGTCGAGCAGCAGCGTCCCGCCGTGCGCGGCGCGGAACAGCCCGCGGGCGCTGGTCGCGGCGCCAGTAAAGGCGCCGCGCTCGTGTCCGATGTTGCCTTAGCCTGTATATTTTTATGGCTACC
>CALMPZ010000638.1 GCA_937871645.1 uncultured Polymorphobacter sp. | reverse complement strand
TGCGCTGCTGGCGGCTTCGCGGTGATGCGGCGCGCCAACACAATTCAACACCGTCATCCCGGCGAAGGCCGGGACCCAGCTAACTTTCGCGCCGTCAAAGCAAGAAAACTGGGTCCCGGCCTTCGCCGGGATGACGAAAATAGTAAGTTGACAGAACTTTCCCGCTTCGAGCCATAACCCATGCAAATCAACACCCACGCCAGCTACGCCGCCGCGACTGACCGCATGTCGGCGCTGTCGGCCGATCTCGACCAGGTTCAGGCGCAGATCGCCAGTGGCAAGCGCATCATTGCCGCCGATGATGACCCGATCGGTGCGGCGCGGGTGACGCAGTTGCACCGGGCGCTGACCACCGACACCGCGACGCAGCGCGCGGTTGATGCCGCGGGCAGCCGGCTGGCGGCGACCGACAATGCGCTCGACGGGGTCGGCAATTTGCTGGCGCGCGCCAAGGAAATCGCGCTGCTTGGCGGCAATGCCACGTTCAGCGCTGCCGACCGCGCGACGCTGGCGGCGGATGCCAAGAATCTGTCCGAACAGCTGCTCGGCTTTGCCAACCGCACCGACAGCGACGGCAGCAGTCTGTTCGGTGGCGCGCGGCGCAGTGGTGCGGCCTATGCCGTCGATCCGCTGACCGGGCTGACCAACTGGCAGGGCGCGGGCAGCGCGCCGGCGCTGGCACTCGATGCCAATCTCGTGGCGACGGGCATCGAAGGCCCGGCGGCGTTTGCCGGACTGCCTGGCGCCAGCGGCCCGACCGACGCATTTGCGCTGCTGACGGCGTTGCAGGCGGCGCTGGTCGAACCCAACGCCGCACTGCGCAGAACCGCGCTGGCGGCGGCAGCGACGGGGCTCGACGCCGGCATCGGCCGCATCGCCGATACGCGCGCGCTGGTCGGCGCGCGGATGGCCCGGCTCGATTCGGAAACCGCGCGCATCAACGCCTCGAACCTGCAGCTCAACAAGGATCTGGAGGCGGCCGAGGGCATCAACATGGCGTCCGCCATCGCGCGGCTGCAACGGCTGACCAGCGTGCTGAGCGCGACGCAGGCCAGCTTCGTCAAGGTCCAGTCGCTCAGCCTGTGGGACGCGCTGCGGTAAGCCCCCTCACCGCCCCTTAACCATAAGGCCCGCGCAAGCTCTGCGCCCGCGCGCCGTTTATCCCCCCTGACGGCAACACCAGCAGTCGGGCAGCGGTGCCCGGCGGAAAAAGGGGACCGGAATTGATCTCGGTCATCGGGCTGATTGTGCTGCTCGTCATGGTGTTTGGTGGCTTTGCGTTCACCGGCGGCAACCTCGGCGTCGTGATGCACGCGCTTCCGCACGAAATGCTGATCATTGGCGGGGCTGCCGCCGGTGCAACGATCATTTCCACCGACATCAAGGGC
>CALMPZ010000637.1 GCA_937871645.1 uncultured Polymorphobacter sp. | reverse complement strand
CGGCGTCGAGGTGACAGCGGTCTTGGCAGCGGCAGGCTTGGACGCAACGATCTTCTTGGCGGCGACCTTCTTGGCGGCGGGCTTGGCGACCGGCTTGGCGGCAACCTTCGCGGCGGCCTTGACCGGGGCCTTCTTGGCAACCGGCTTCTTGGCGGCCGGTGCGGCAGCAATCGTCTTGATTGTCACGACCGGCTTGGCGGCAGCGACGGGGGCAGCCACGGGCGCGGCAACGACAGCGGCAGGCGCCGGCACGACCGGGGTCACGACGGTTGCAGTTTCGGTCGGCTTCATCGAATCGTCCATCTTCATCTCCATATTCCAGCGACCCACAGGTCTTGCTGCAGTGCAACATAATCGCACTGCATGACGGATTCAAGATGGAAATGTTGCAGTGCAGCAAATAGGCTGCGCGATCCTCAGTGTCCGGCGTTGACCGCCGCGACACCCGATGCCGCGAGCGCGTCGTTGATCTGCGCCATCAGCCGGCCGAGTGCAGCCTCATCGCCGGCTTCGGCACGCGCCACCAGCACGTCCTGCGTGTTCGACGCGCGCAGCAACCACCAGCCATCGGCGGTGGTGACGCGTGCGCCGTCGGTGCGGTCGACGGTGGCGCCACTCGCGGCGAGTCGTGCCAGCACTTCGTCGATGACGACGAACTTCCGTTCTTCCGAGCACGGGAAGCGCAGCTCGGGCGTGTTGATCATCACCGGCATCGCGTCCTTCAATGCGGTCAGCGAGCCGCCGAGCGCACTGACCGCGCGGATCAGACGTACCGCAGCATAGATGCCGTCATCGAAGCCGTAATAATCGTGCTTGAAGAAGATGTGGCCGCTCATCTCGCCAGCCAGCGGCGCGCCGATTTCCTGCATCTTGGCCTTGATGTGGCTGTGGCCGGTCTTCCACATCAGCGGCGCGCCGCCGAGTTCGGCGATGCGGTCGAACAGCGCGCGGCTCGCCTTGACGTCACCGATGATCGTCGCGCCGGGCAGTTCCTTGAGCACCGGTTCGGCCAGGATGCCGAGCAGCTGGTCACCCCAGACAACGCGGCCCTGCGAATCGATTGCGCCGAGCCGGTCACCGTCGCCGTCGAACGCCAGCCCGAAGTCGAGGCCGTTGTCGGCGACGACGCGCTTGAGGTCTTCGAGATTGGCTTCGTCGGTCGGGTCGGGATGGTGGTTGGGAAAGTTACCGTCGACATCGGTGAACATCGTGATGTGCTTGCCGGGCAGCCGCTTGACCAGTCGTTCGACCACCGGCCCGGCGACGCCGTTGCCGCAGTCCCAGGCGATGTTGAACGGCTTGGCGTCATAGCCCTGCACCAGCCGATCGACATAGCGGTCCATGATGTCGACATGTTCGCTGCCCCCAGCGCCGCTTTCCCAATTGCCCGCGGCTGCGAGCACGCCAAGGTCGCGGATGTCGGCGCCGAAGAACGGCTTGTGGCCAAGCATCATCTTGAAGCCGTTATAGTCGGGCGGATTGTGAGAGCCGGTGATCATCACGCCGCCGTCGCAGCCCAGTTCATAGACCGCGTAATACAGCATCGGCGTCGGCCCGACGCCGACGCGCACCGCATCGATACCGACGGCATTGAGCCCTTCGACCAGCGCGGCTTCGAGCCCCGGTGACGACAGCCGGCCGTCAAATCCCACCGCGACGCGCTTGCCGCCGTTGCGGCGCACGCGCGTCCCGAAGCTGCGACCGATGGCGGCGGCGTCGGCCTCCCCGAGCGTTTTGCCGATGATGCCGCGGATGTCATATTCGCGCAGCGTGGTGGGATCGAATTTGTGCGTCATGATCGGGCTCCGGGGGGAAAGCTGGGCCTCCCCTAAAGCAAAGCCTCAGTCGTCCGCAAGCTGGCCAAGCAGCAAGTCGCGCGCTGCGGTCAGTTTTGTCGCCAGCTCGGCGTCGCCGCCGGCATCGGGATGCGCGCTGGCAATCTGCAGGCGCCACGCGGTGCGAATCGTCGCGGCATTGGCATCGGGTCCAACGCCGAGCAGCGCGCGTGCCGCAGCGAGATCGGCCGCGCGGCGCGAGGTGCCGATCTTGCCGGCCACCTTGGGGTGCATGACCCACCAGCCCGCCGCGGCCGCACCCGCCAGCACCGCAAAGCCGATGCGCCCGGTTTCGAGCATGCGCAGTGCCAGCAGCGCCAGACCGCCGCCGATGAGCACGCGCTGCAAATTGGGCAGCAGCTCGCCGCGCTGGTGCATCCACCACGCCAGGCCGAGCGCAAGCAGCAGCGCGATGAGCATGGCTCAGGCGGCTTGCGGGGCGGCGTGCGCGTCCCAGCGCGGCAGCGCCAGTGCGGTGACCAATGCCCGCAGCTCAGCACGCGCTGCGACATGGCTCAGCGAGAAATCCTCGAGCACCGCCATGTCGAGAAGCGTAAGCCCGCGCGGGAAAAGTTCGCGGAAGATGACGCGCTCGCTCAAGCCGGGCACGACGCGGAAGCCGACGCGCTTCGCCAGCTCCTCGAGCGCCCCGCCGACGCGCCGCGTGTTGCGCGCATCGAGTGTCGACAGACGGTTGCGCAGCACCACCCAATCGACGGTACCGCCATCGGTGCGGGCGCGGGCCTTGCGGGCATCCCAGATCATTTCAGCGTAGAAGCTCGGTTTCTTGACCTTGTAGCTGTCCATGTCGACCTGGCCGATCAGGTCGAAATCGACGAAGCTGTCGTTCATCGGCGTCACCACCGTGTCGGCCACCGCGAGCGCCGCACGCCCCAGCGCCGAATCGCGCCCCGGGGTGTCGATGACGATGAAGTCATGCTCCGCCCACGCGGCCAGCTGCGCCGCCAGCGCCGCCGTATCGGTGGCCGGGTCGAGATCGGGGATGACGGCGACATCGGGTGCCACCAGCGTGACGTCGCGGCGCTTGGCAAAGGCAGCGCGGTTTTCGAGGTAGCGCGCCACCGTCGACTGGCGCGCATCGAGATCGATCACGCCGACCTTGAAGCCGGCGTACGTCAGCGCCACGGCAATGTGCATCGCGGTGGTCGACTTGCCCGAACCGCCCTTTTCATTGCCCAGCACGATGTGATGCGCGCGGGCAGGCTGTACGTCGCTGGCAGCGGATTCCGACATTTTGGGTTAGCCCCCCGAACTTAGGTCTTGATTAGTCGGCGGTGTTTCGGACACCGGTGTGAAATAGTCAATTGATGCGGCGCGTCAGGTGCGCCAAACCCGGTGTTGCGGAGAAGCATTTGTCACAATCCCTCCCCATAGTCCGCTCGGTCAGCGAGCTGCGTGCGCGCGTCGCCGGCTGGCGCAGCGCGCACCGCCGCATCGCGCTGGTGCCGACGATGGGCGCGCTGCATGCCGGTCACCTCGCGCTGGTCACGGCAGCGCGCGAACGGGCCGACCGCGTCGTCGCCTCGATTTTCGTCAACCCGCGCCAGTTCGGCCCCGCCGAAGACCTTGACCGCTACCCGCGCGACGAGGCCGGCGATGTCGCCAAGCTGGCGAGCGTCGGCTGCGACCTCGTCTATGCCCCCACCGTCGAGGTCATGTACCCGCCGGGCTTCGGGACGCGCGTGCTCATCGACCGGCTCGGCGACGGGCTGTGCGGCGCGGCGCGGCCGGGGCATTTCGACGGTGTCGGCATCGTCGTTACCAAGCTGCTGACGCAGGCGCAGCCCGATCTGGCGCTATTCGGCGAAAAGGACTGGCAGCAACTGGCGATCATCCGGCGGCTGGTCGCCGATCTCGATCTGCCCGTCGAAGTGGATGGCGTGCCCATCGTGCGCGACGTGGACGGCCTCGCGCTGTCATCGCGCAACC
>CALMPZ010000636.1 GCA_937871645.1 uncultured Polymorphobacter sp. | reverse complement strand
GAGTCGCCCTCTCCCGCAAGGGGAGAGGGGAAGAACTTTCCGTTTTGGCTGGCTTGCTCTACGCAGGCCGGCGTGACCGACCAACTCGTCCTCGCCAGCCGTGCGTCCATCGCCAAGGGCTCGAAAAGCTTCGCGCTGGCGTCGAAGCTGTTTGACGCCGAAACGCGCGACCGCGCCACCATGCTCTACGCGTGGTGCCGCTACTGCGATGATGTCATCGACGGGCAGGAATCAGGCCATGGCCGCATCGCCTATGCCGGGACGCCTGCCGAGCGTTTGGCCGAACTCGAAGCACTGACTGCGAAAGCGCTGGCGAGCGAACCGACGGGCGTGATGGCGTTCGAGGCCTTGGCGCGCGTCGCGGCGCAAACCGGTATGCCGGCGCGCTATCCTGCCGATTTGCTGACGGGTTTCCGCATCGATGTCGAGGAGCGGCCGTTCGAGACCGAGGCTGACCTGCTGACCTATTGCTACCATGTCGCGGGCGTCGTCGGGGTGATGATGGCGATTGTCATGGGGGTGTCGCCCGACGATCGCGCCACACTCGACCGCGCCTGCGACCTGGGGCTGGCGTTCCAGCTCAACAACATTGCGCGCGACGTGGTCGAGGATGCCGAAATCGGCCGGCGCTACCTGCCCGGGCAGTGGATCGACGCGGCGGGGCTGTCGCGTGACGATTACGCCGCGCTGGCGCACCGCGAAACGCTCGCCGGGGTGGTCAAGCGGCTGGTTGATCTGGCCGAAGGCTATGAGGCGTCAGCGCGCTTTGGGACGCCGGCCTTGCCGTTGCGTTCGGCGTGGGCAGTGCTTGCGGCGGCGGGCATCTACGGCGGCATCGGGCGCAAGGTGCGTGCCGGTGGCGCGGCAGCGCTCGCCAACCGCGTCAGCACCTCGACGCCGCAAAAACTCGGGATTGTCGCGGCGAGCTACGCCGCGGCATTCAGCCGTTCGCGGCGCTGGCCATCTCCCGGTCCATCTCGGACCGGACTTTGGACGAGACCCTGAGCTGGACCGGGAGATGGCGAGCTACGCCGCGGCATTCAGCCGTTCGCGGCGCTGGCCATCTCCCGGTCCATCTCGGACCGGACTTTGGACGAGACCCTGAGCTGGCCGACGCCCATCGCTTCCAGCTCGGCGAGCAACTCGCGCACCGGCGGCGCATAGATGAACCCGAAGCTGACATTGCCCTCGCGCGTTTCGACGACATGGTGCAGCCGGTGCGCCTGGACGATGCGCTTCATATAGGCGCTTTTGGGCACCCAGTGATGCTTGAGGCGGCGGTGGACGATGATGTCGTGGAAGCCGAAATAGATGGCGCCATAGGCGGTGATGCCGACCGCGAACCATACCGTAAGCGGCCCCCAGCCGCGTTCGACGCCGAGGTAGAACAGGCTGATCGACACGGCGGCACCGGCGACGCCGAACCAGTCGTTGCGTTCGAACAGTCCGATACGCGGGCGGTGGTGCGATTCGTGGAGCACCCACAGGAAGCCGTGCATCACCCAGCGGTGGGTGACATAGGCGACGCCTTCCATGAACAGCACGACGCCGAGCGCGATAAGAATGCCCTGCCAGAACTCAATCGGGCCATCGTAAATCATGCGGGTACTCCTTCGCCGATGCCGTAGCCGGGGTCTGCGGCGATTGCAGCCCCGCGCATTGCCGCAGGCGTTTCGACCGGAATGTCGAAGCGGACGCGGTAGTCGGCAAAGCCGGCGTTGATGGTGCGGGCATCGAGACCGAAATCGCCCAGCGTGTAGCGATGCTGCGTGTGCGTGTGTTCGCGGGCGGCGCGCGCCAGATAGTCGGCCATCGCGGCATGTGCCGGTGCGTCGAAATCGAGGCCGAGGAAGCCGTAGATGCGCTGCATGACGCCGGCCCAGTCATTGTTCATGTCGGCAAAGCGCACGTCGATCTGCTGCGCCGCCGGAATATGCGGGCGATAGGCGGCGGTGACGGCGGCGCGGTGGCGCGTCTTGTGCAGCCATTCGGCGCCGATCCAGTGCGGATCGACATGGTCCGACTGCACGACCATCTGGTTCCACACCATCGACGCACCCGAGCCGACCACGGCAGCCGGGTCGCGGTGGATGAACACCAGTTTGGCATCGGGAAACACCGACATCAGCGCGGGCAGGTCCTGCATGTGCTGCGGCATCTTGAGCACGAACGGCTTGTGCGGGTCACGGCCGCTGAACCAGCTGGCGAGCTGGAGGAGCTGGCGCAAATAGGCATAGGCGGGCGTCTGGTCGGTGGTTTCGCAGTGGCGCGCGAAGCTCGGCACGTGGCGCTGCGCCTCGATCTGCGCGCCGGTAAAGCTGGCATCGAGCAGCCCGAGTTCCTCGTCGATCTCCAGCGCCCCGGTCGGGTGCGTCGCGGCGATACCGGGGTTGATGTAGTTGAGGAAACCGAACGCGCGCTGCGTGTAGCCGATGCGCGGGTCGCGGTTGGGACGGCGCTGGCTCGACGGCCACGGCACCGGCGACATCGACTCATACAGCCGCAGCGCGGTGAAGCGCCGGTCCTGGCCGAGCAACCGCTGCAGCCGCGTCGTGCCCGACCGCATCTGGCCGATAACGATGACCGGCGGTGCCAGTGGCCGTTCGAGGATTTCGGGGTGGCGTTTGAACAGCTCCTGCGCCCACAACCGCTCTTTGAGCGCCTTGAGTAGGCCGCCGTGGGCGATGACACGGCCCATCGGGTTGAGCTGGGCTTCGTTTTCGAGTGCAGCGAGCAGCACGCGCAACTGGCTGCGCGCGAAGCCGTCATCGCCGAAATCGCTCAGGCCCGTCGACTTGGTCGCCATCGCATCGAGCGTCGATTCGAGCAGGTCGGGGTAGGGCAGCAGCCCGGCGTTCCAGACGCGCGGAAACACTGCGTTGAGCAGGCGCAACCCGAGCGGGCGGAAATCAGTGGCGGGTGGCAATGACATGGTGCGTGCTTCTAGCGTCAAGAATGGATGCCGCCAAGCATGGCGCGCGCCGGAGTGCTGCGCTAGAAACGCCGGCGAAAAGGAGCTTTGAATGCGTGTTCTGGCGTTTGGACTTTTGCTGTTGCTCGCGGCCTGCGCGACACCGGCGCAGCGCATCACCACCGAACTCGTCAAGATCGGCATCCCCGAGCCGCAGGCACGCTGCGTCGGTGACCGTCTCGCCGACCGGCTGTCCCACGACCAGATGAAGCGGCTGGCGACGCTGGCGCAGCTCAACAAGGACAAGGTCGGGCACATGAGCCTGGGCGACATCGCGCGCCAGCTCAACCAACCCGGCGACCGCCAGCTCGTGTCCGAAGTGCTGCGCGCCGGGATCAGCTGCGCGATTTAGGGCGCTCATTGCGGGCAGTTCGGATCGACCTTCTTCTTCTTGCCGCCGAACATCGACCCCATCGCACTGCCGAGGCTGCCGCCAATCGCGCCACCGACAGCTTCGGCCGGATTGGCGCTCGCGGGTGGCGGGCAATTGGCGTTGGGCGCCGGACTGCCGGATGCTGCCGCGTGACCGCCGCCGCCACCACCGCCACCCATGCTGGTCATCAGTTCGCCGTCCGCCAGCATCGCGCCGGCGGTCGAGCGGTAGCGCGTCCGCGACACCCAGTCCTGTACCCACGGCACCTTGGGATCGGCCGGGCGCGGCGGCGAGACATGATTGATTTCGGGGCCGTGCGCGACCATCGAAACGATGCCGCCTTCGACCGCCGTGAGTGCCTCGACGGGAATCGCGCATTGCGTCTGTGACGGCGGCATCAGCATCTTCTTGCCAATCAGCCGCTGCACTTCGGCGGGCGCCAGATAGTCGGTCAGCCCGCTGATGAAGGTCTGCACGTCGGACGAGCTCCAGAACACCACCGTGGTGCTGTCCTCGCCGCTGCTCGACTTGCCGCCGCCCATCATCGTCGCGGCATAGCCGGTCGCAGCGGGCACGGCGTTCCAGGCCAGCGTCTGGCCGCTGGCGCCATTGCCACGGCCGCTGAGCGTCAGCGGCGCCAGCCAGTCCTGCGTCAGTTCGAAGCTGATCGGCGGGCTGTAGTTGCCCTCGACGCGCTGGTTGCCGATCAGGCTGGCGTTGGCGGGGATGCTGCGCGGGTTCTTGTCGCCGTAGGGCCATTCGCCGAAGGTCTTCGAATTGCTCGAACTCGGCGGGCGGGCGGTGCGGATGCGCTCGCCGGCGAACAGGTTGGGCGGGACTTGCCCCGCCGCCATCGCGGCAAAGTCGATCACCACCGGCTGGCCGGGGCGGGCCTTCTCGCTGCAGCCCCAGAACAGCAACAGCTTGCCCTTGGGGCGTTCGAAATCGTCATCCTCGCGTTCGGACGCGCGCTGCGCCGGCTTGGCGACCGGCGTGGTCAGCGGCAGGCTTGCGCCCATGTTCATGCCGGGCGGGATCAGCGCATCGGCTTTGGGGCCACCACCGGTCGGCGCCAGCGTCGAGCCGAGGTCGAGGTCGAGGAGCTTACTTGCGCCACCGCCGCCTATCGCCATCTTCATCATGTCGGCCTGACTCATGCCGCCACCCATGCTCATGCCGTTGGCAGTGGTGGCGCTCATCCAGTAGCGCGCCTTGGGCGGCACCACGACCTGTTCGGCGGCGGTCGCAGGCCGCAGCGGCACGACCAGCGCCAAAGCGAGTAGCGAACGAAAATGCATGGCCTGTCCCCTCGATGCAAGGCGGGCATCGTATCACACGCGCGGCGCAAGCGAACTAAGGGATAGTCCTGACCCACCGGGTGAGCATGCCGGAGGCTTTGAGCCGCCTGTCTGCGCAGCGCAAATCAACTCGTCGATCGCGTCGAGGCGCGCGCCGCTTACCCGGCGGGCGACGCGGGGACGGGCTTCATCGGCTGGAACTGGCCGAGGCCGCAGCTTGGACTGGCCATGCGGTTGCCGCCGTGCTGGACGTTGTTGTTCGAGTTGACTGCGCAGAGCTGCGTGGTGCGCGAGTTGTGCGTGAAGCCACGGTTGCGGCCCAGCCCCTGGCAGGCGCGCGGCAGCGTGTTGGCGAACATGCGGTTGTTGCTGATGACGAAGTTGATCGTGCGGTCATCGACGACATGCGTGCTGCGGATCGACTGCAGGCTGATGCAATTCACCGGCGCGCCGTCGGGCGTCCATAGTTGCTGCGACCGTGATGTCGATTGCGCCAGCAGCGGCGCAGCGAGCGTCAGCGCTGCGGCGAGCAGGGCAAGGCTGGTGTGGCGCATTATGGAGTCCCCGTTCATATCGTTGCTCGAACCGTGAGTATACGCCGGCGGTTGCGTAGCGAAAGGGGTGTGATGAAATGGCGCGGCTGTGCGCTGGCGGCTTGCGAAAATGGCCGGGCATGATTAATGAATAGTCTAATAATGGTTAAATTTGGAGGGCGAAATGCTCATCGCACACGGAACGTTGGTGCTGGTCGTCGATGGCGCAAAGATGGCGATCTTCCGCAATCGCGGCACCGACATCGCGCCGGCGCTCGACGAAATCGAAACCGACCATGACTATTCGCCGCGGACGTCGGTGCAGGGCAGCGACAAGCCCGGCCGCAGCTTTCAAAGCGGCAATGTTGGGCGCAGCGGCTATGGCGAGGCCGATCTGCACCAGGCCGACGAGGATCGCTTCGCGATTGCCGCCGTCGATAGGCTTGCGGCGCGCGCGGGGGCTGACACGGCGCTGATCGTCATTGCGCCGCCGCACACTCTGGGCGTGCTGCGCGAGCATTATCCGGCGCCGGTGCGCGCGCAGATCGTCGCTGAAATCGACAAGGATTATGCTGGCCGGCCTGGTACCGATGTGGCGGCAATGCTCGCCACGCACTGAAGCGCAGCGCGCGCGGCACGACTTTGTGTGCACCCCACTAAGGATGATTACGGAGTGCGCGTCGATTTCTATTTGGTTAACGAATGTGCCATGGAGAAGGAGTCAGGCTTGATCTGACGCGTTGGGGATGGAGACTGTCATGGTTGCGTCCACGGTTCCGGGCCATGCCGAACGAACGGCGAGTCCGCAATTGGTCAATGCCCTCCGCGCGGCGGCCGAGCCGTTGCCGGCGCCTGAAAACACCGCCGAATTCGGCGCCTGTTTCGACCGGTTCGGTGACGCCACCGTGGTCATGCTGGGCGAGGCCACGCACGGCACTTCCGAATTCTACCGCGCCCGTGCCGCCATCACGCGCCACCTGATCGAACATCACGGCTTCAACGTCATCGCGGTGGAGGCCGATTGGCCCGACGCCGCGCGCATCGACAATTATGTCCGGCATCAGGCGGCGCGGCCAAGGCGCGGCGACGTATTCGCACGCTTCCCGACGTGGATGTGGCGCAATGTCGAAGTGCTCGAATTCGCCGACTGGCTGCGCGACTATAATGCGCCGCTCATCGAACGGCGCCAGGTGTCGTTCCACGGCCTTGATGTCTACAGCCTCAGCGAGTCGATCCACGCGGTGCTCGCCTATCTCGACGGCATCGACCCGGACGGTGCCAAGCGGGCCCGCCACCGCTACGGATGCCTGACGCCGTGGCAGGACGAGCCCGCGCAATATGGCCGCGCCGTGCTGTATGATGAACGCGCCGTCTGCGAGGACGGTGTCGTCGCACAGCTGCGCGACATGCTCGAACATCGGCTCGATTATTTGCGCCATGACGGTGACGATTGGTTCGACGCGCTGCAGAACGCGCGCATCGTCCGCGCTGCCGAACGCTATTACCGCATCATGTACCGCGGCTCGACCGACAGCTGGAACCTGCGCGACCGCCACATGTTCGACACGCTGCAGGCGCTGATGGGCTACCGCGGGGCCGGCACAAAGGCCGTGGTCTGGGCGCATAATTCGCACATCGGCAATGCCGCGGCGACGGCGATGGGCTGGCACGGCGAGTTCAACATCGGCGAGCTGGTGCGCATCGCCTATGGCAGCGAAGCCGCGCTGATCGGCTTTGGCACCGACACCGGCACCGTCGCGGCGGCCAGCGACTGGGGTGCCGACATGCAGATCAAGACGGTACAGCCGGCACGGTCCGACAGCTATGAACATGCCTTCCGGCGCACCGGCCACGCGCGGTCGCTGACCGACTGGCGCAACGGCCGCAACCGCGAGCTCGCCGACCTGCTGCGCGCACCGTTGCTCGAACGCGCCATCGGCGTGGTGTATCGCCCTGAAACCGAGCGTTCGAGCCATTATTTCGAAGCGGTGCTGTCCGAACAGTTCGATGCCTTCGTCTGGTTCGAACAGACCAGGGCGGTAACGCCGCTGGGGCATGAACGCCCGCACGGCGCGCCCGAAACCTGGCCGTTCGGGCTGTGAGCGGCCCCGTCACGCCTGTCGTGCCCGATGCCGCGCTGCACAGCCCGCTGCCGGTTACCGTCGGCCCGTCGGGCATGCAGGGCCTGCTCGGCGTGCCGCACCAGCCGCGTGCACTGATCGTGTTCGCGCATGGCAGCGGCAGCGGCCGGTTGAGCCCGCGCAATAACCATGTCGCTGCGGGACTGCGCGCGGCGGGGCTGGCGACGTTGCTGATCGACCTGCTGACGCCTGCGGAGGAGGCCGACCGCGCCAATGTCTTTGATATCGCGCTGCTGGCGCAGCGGCTGGCGCAGGCTTGCGACTGGGCGGCGCAGGTGCCGGCGCTGGCCGGACTACCGGTCGGCTATTTCGGCGCGCGCACCGGCGCCGGCGCGGCGTTGCGCGCGGCGGCCGAAAGCGATGGCCGCATCTATGCGGTTGTG
>CALMPZ010000635.1 GCA_937871645.1 uncultured Polymorphobacter sp. | reverse complement strand
CGAGCATCTTGCGCGTGTACGGCGACCCCGGCACGCCCATCAAGGTGAGTGGCGCTGCCATACTCACAGGAATCCGGGCAGGCGCTTGCGGATGATCGCTTCGGCATCGGCCATGATCTTGTCGACAAGCTCCTTGCAGGTCGGGATGTCGTGGATCAACCCGACGACCATGCCGCACGACCAGGCGCCGGCTTCCATGTCGCCATCGACCATGATGCGCGGATAGACGCCGGCGACTTCGGCGATGATGTCTTCGAACTTGATGTCGGCGCCGAGGTCCTTTTCCTTCTGGATCAGCCGTTCGACGGCGGCATTGGTGAGCACGCGTTCGGTGTTGCGCAGCGGCCGCATCACCAGCCGCGTATCGAGCTCGCTGGCCTTGAGGATCGCCTGCTTGACGTTTTCATGCACCGGCGCTTCCTTGGTGGCGATGAAGCGCGTGCCCATATTGACCCCTTCGGCACCGAGCGCCAGGGCTGCGACCAGCTGCTTGCCGTTGGCGACGCCGCCCGAAGCGACGAACGGAATCTTGAGTTCCTCAGCAGCGCGCGGCAGCAGGATCCAGTTCGGCACGTCGTCTTCGCCGGGGTGGCCGCCGCATTCGAAACCATCGACCGACACCGCGTCGCAGCCGATCGATTCGGCCTTCAGGCTGTGGCGGACGGCGGTGCATTTGTGGATGACCTTGATGCCGGCCTCCTTAAGCGCCGGCAGCCATTTCACCGGATTGTTGCCGGCGGTTTCGACTGCCTTGACGCCGCCGTCGATGATCGCCTTGACGTAGCCGGGATAGTCGGGTGTCGCGAGGCCGGGCAGGAAGGTCAGGTTCACGCCGAACGGCTTGTCGGTCATGTCGCGGCAGCGGGCGATTTCCTTCGCGAGGTCTTCGGGGGTGCGCTGCGTCAGGCCGGTGATGATGCCCAGCCCGCCGGCGTTCGACACCGCGGCGGCCATTTCGGCAAAGCCGACAAAGTGCATGCCGCCCTGGATGATCGGGTGCTCGATGCCGAACAGTTCGGTGATACGTGTCTTCATGGTCAATCTCCCCAGAATGAGTCGGTGCGGGCCCTAGTGGCTGAATGTCAGTTGCATCAGCGCCGCGCCGAGTGCAATCGCCAAACCGACCCATAGCCGCGGGCCGACAAACAGTCGCAGCATCGGCGACGTCGGGAACGAGAAGGTCAGCGGCGTCGACGCGATCTTGTAGGGGTGGATCGCCGAAAAGCGCGGATCGAGCACCAGCGCCGCCATGTCGCGGCGCGAGCGGTAGCGCATCAGCCCGACGATGCTCCAGCCGGGATCGGCGGGGATGCCCGGCCCCCAGGCATCGACATAGCCGCCCGCGGGCCGCGCGACATAGGCCGGGTGGCCACCGCGCGCGAACAGCGCCTTGATGAACGGCTTCGAATAGCGCTGCAGCAGCACCCGGCCGTCGGTCATGGCGCCGGTCACCGGATCGGCGGCTTCGCGGGCGATCTTGACGAGGTTGAGCATGACGAATTCGCGGCCGTCGTCGTTTTCCAGAAAGCTGCGGATGGTGTCGCGCAGTTCGCTGTTGTTGGCGCTTTCATGGTCGGTCGCGGCGCGTGCGGCGAGCGCCGCCATGAACGCCTCGACCTCGGCGGGCTTCATCGGCCCGCGCCAATTGTCGTACCACAGCCGGAAGAGCAGATAGAGCGCCAGCGCCCCCAACCAGACCATCATTCTCGCGCCTTCCCCGTCAGCTGCCGCTTGCCAATACGGCTTATTGACACTATTAATGTCAATAATAACCCGCGCCTGTCAATGGCCGATTGCACGCCGCTGCGCCGCACCGCTTCAAGGGGAGTATGACCATGGACGAACCCACCAGGAAACCCGGCCTTGATCGCCGTGCTTTGCTGACTGGCGCGGCCATCGGCGCGGTTGGTGCCGGCGCGGTGGCGGTCGGTGTCGGCAAGCTGCAGGAAACGCGTGCCAAGCTCGTCACCCCCGAAGCGGTCGAAGGCGGCCCGGCGCAGATCGGCGAGACTTTCGCAGACTCGCGGCCGTCGTACACCGGCGAAGCCAAGGCCCCGGCGGGCGCGCCGAACATCATCGTCGTCATCATGGACGATGTAGGCTTTGCCGATCTCGGCTGCTACGGCGGTGAAATCGCCACGCCGGCGCTCGACGCGCTGGCCGGCTCGGGCGTCCGCTATTCGAAATTCCGCACCTGCGCGATGTGCTCGCCGACGCGCGCCGCGTTGCTGACCGGGCTCAACCACCACAGCGCCGGCATGGGCTGGCTCGCCGACATCGACAGCGGCTATCCGGGCTACCGCGGCGAGGTGCCCACCGAAGTCGCGATGCTGCCCGAAGTGCTGCGCGGCGCCGGTTATGCGACCTTCCTCGCCGGTAAGTGGCATCTGCTCAACGCCGCCAACACCAGTATCGCCGGGCCGTTCACCAACTGGCCGACGTCGCGCGGTTTCGACCGCGCCTATTGGTACCAGGGCCATTCGAGCGACTATTTCAAACCCGGCGAGTTGTTCGAGGGGAATGCCCCCGTCGATACGCCGCAGGACGGCGATTACTACCTCAGCGACGACCTGACGACGCGCGCGATGACCTATATCCGCACACAGACCGCAGTCGCGCCCGACAAGCCGTTTTATCTGCAACTGGCGTTCGCCGCGGCGCATTCGCCGCTGCAGGCGCGCGCCAGCGACAGTGCCAAATATGCCGGCAAATATGATGCCGGCTGGGATGTGGTGCGTGCGGCCAGACTGGAACAGCAGAAGCAGCTCGGCGTCGTTCCCGCCGACACCAAGCTGCCGCCGCTGTCGTTCGGCGCCAAGCCCTGGGCCGAGCTGACGCCGGTCGAGCAAAAGGCCTTCGCACGCTACATGGAAGTCTATGCCGCGACGATCACCAGCCTCGACGCCAATGTCGGGCGCTTGGTGGCGACGCTCGACGAACTCGGCATCCGCGACAATACGATGATCGTCGTCATGTCGGACAATGGCGGATCGCCTGAAGGTACCGACGACGGCACCCCCAACGTCTTTGCCTCGGCCTATGGCCGGCCGGTGCCGGTGCCGCAGGCGGCGGCAATGCACGACATTATGGGCACCGATGCGACCTTCCCGCACTATCCGCGCGGCTGGGCCTGCGTGTCGAACACGCCGTTCCGGCTCTACAAGCAGTATGCCCACCTCGGCGGCGTGTCGGACCCGCTGATTGTCAGCTGGCCCAAGCGCGTTACCGCCAAGGGCGCAGTGCGCACCCAGTTCGTCCATGTCGTCGACCTGTATCCGACGCTGCTTGAAGCCGCCGGTGTCGCGCGCCCCGCCGCTTGGCAGGGCAAGAAGCTCAAGCCATTGGAAGGCGCCAGCATCGTCCCGACGTTCGCCAATGCCACAGCCCCTACGCGCACCTCGCAATATTACGAACTCGGCGGCAACCGCGCCTATGAAGACGGCAAGTGGCGGCTGGTGACGCGCCACACGCGCGGCAGCAGCTTCGACAGCGACAAATGGGAACTCTACGACACCTCGCACGAAATCAACGAGCTGACCGACCTCGCCGCCGCCAACCCCGACCTCGTCAAGGCGATGGTCGCCAAATGGGAAGCCGCGGCGCGCAAGTACCAGGTCTATCCGCTCGACGACCGCGCGCTGATCGTCAAGCTGTCACAGGACAAGCTGCGGTCGGCACGCAAGCAGTGGGACATCCGCCCGCCGATCGACCGCATCGGCCATGACGCCTCGCCCGCGGTCTGCGGCGCCAGCCATGTCATCGAGCTCGATATCGAACGGCCCAAAAACGGTAACGGCGTGCTGCTCGCGCACGGCTCGCACCACGCCGGCTATGTGCTGTGGATCGACAAGGGCCGGCTGATTTACGAAACCGCGCTGCTGCCGTTCCGCGAATCGATCGTCGCCGACCGGCTGCTACCCGAAGGCCGGATGAAATTGCGCTACGTCCAGAAAATGACGGCGCGGCCGTTCGACGGCAGCGGCACGCTGTTCATCAACGGCACGCAGGTCGCGACGCACACCTTCGAACGCTGCCTGCTGGCACCGGGCTACGACCCGTTCAGTGTCGGGTCCGATGTCGGCAACCAGGTCTCGGCAGGCTACACCGGCCCCAACCCGTTCGCCGGCAAGATCCACCGCGTGCTGATCAACATCGACACCAGCCCGATCGGCCCGATCGACACGATGAACTTCCTCAAGGCGACAGGGAACATGGGCTGATGCCAACCACCGCAGCCGGCGTCGACTATCTGCGCACCCCCGACGCCAATTTCGCCGGGCTCGACGGCTATGACTTCACGCCGAACTACCTCGAAATCGACGGGTTGCGGCTGCACTATGTCGACGCCGGGCCAAAGGACGGCCCCGTCGCGCTGCTGATGCACGGCATGCCGACGTGGAGCTTCCTCAACCGCCACATCATCAAGCGGCTGGTGGCAGCCGGCTGGCGCTGCATCGCCGCCGACCACTTCGGCTTCGGGCGCTCGGACAAGCCCGTCGATGACGGCTGGTACAGCATCGCGCGCCACACCGCCGCGCACCGCACGCTGATCGAAACGCTGAACCTGACCGACGTCACGCTTTTCGTGCAGGATTGGGGCGGCCCGATCGGACTGGCGCAAGCCGTCGCCATGCCCGACCGCTTCGCGCGGCTGGTGGTGATGAACACCTGGCTGCACCACGACGGCTACAGCTACACCAAGGGCCTGCGCGACTGGAACGCCGGCTGGCAACCGAACGGCTTTTTCGGCCGCAACGTCCCCGATACCTTCGACCTCGGCAGTTTCATGCTGCTGCCGACGCACCACGCCAAACCCGCCGACCTGATGGCGCTCGTCGGTAGCGGCACCCCAATCCCGACCGATGCCGCCGACGAAGCCGTCCGCGCCGGCTACGCTGCGCCTTACGCCGGGCTAGGCTACGCCGGCCACGCCGGGCCGCGCCGCTTCCCGCTCAGCCTGCCGTTCGACAATCCCGAAGGCGGCAACGCCGCAGCCCAGGCCCGCGACTTCGCCGCACTGGCGCGCTGGCAAAAGCCCATCGACTTCATCTGGGGCGGCGGCGACGATGTCTTCACCGAAGATTGGGGCCGCGCCTGGGCAGCGCAGTTCGCGCAAGCCAGCTTCACGCTACTGTCGGGTGCGGGGCATTTTCCGCAGGAAACGCGCGGGGCGGAGATTGCCGACTGGTTTTTGAAGTTGGTGAGATAAGGGCCTCCGGCGGGCAGGCCTGAGGCCTGCACCCAAAGCACTAAGTCATTCCCGCGTAGGCGGGAATCCAAACGACGGTGCCAAAGATGGATTCCGGCCTACGCGGGAATGACTCAGTGTTATGGGTGCAGGGGCAAGCCCCTGCCCGCCGGAGGCTCTTCCCCTACCCGCTATTCCTCA
>CALMPZ010000634.1 GCA_937871645.1 uncultured Polymorphobacter sp. | reverse complement strand
CCACCGTCCGTATCACCGACGGCCCGCCGCAGCTGCGCAGCGAGAACGGCCGTCCCGCGACTTGGGTCTATATCGATGTGCGCGGCCGTGACCTGACCTCGGTGGTCGGCGACCTGCAGACGGCGATCGCACGCGGGGTCCAGCCGGTGCCGGGGGTCTCCATCGCCTACACCGGCCAGTTCGAATATCTCCAGCGCGCGATCGAGCGGCTCAAGCTGGTGGTACCCGCGACGCTGCTGATCATCTTCATCCTGCTCTACCTGACATTCGGCAACTTTGCCGAGGCCGGGCTGATCATGGCGACGCTGCCGTTCGCGCTGACCGGCGGTATATGGATGCTCTACTGGTTCGGCTACAACCAGTCGGTCGCCACCGGCGTCGGCTTCATCGCGCTCGCCGGCGTTTCCGCCGAGTTCGGGGTCGTGATGCTGATCTACCTCAAATCGGCACTGGCGACGCGCGGCCCGACGCCGTCCGCCGCCGACGTCGACGCCGCGATTCGCGAGGGCGCGCTGCTGCGCGTTCGCCCCAAGGCGATGACGGTTGCGGTCATCCTCGCGGGCCTGCTGCCGATCCTGCTCGCCCACGGGACCGGCGCCGAAGTGATGAGCCGGATTGCTGCGCCTATGGTCGGCGGGATGATCACCGCGCCGCTGCTGTCGATGCTCGTCATTCCCGCCGCGTGGCTGCTGTTGCAGCGGCGGCGTTTCGTTTCCACCCCAGCCGAAAGGATCAACCCATGAAACACCACTATGTCGCGATTGCCATCGCCGCGCTTGCCCTGCCGGCCGGTGCGGCCGTGCTGGCCGCGGAAATGCCGATGGCTGCCGACGTCGCGGTCAAGCATGCGCAGGGCCGTGGCGTCATCAAGGCGGTCGACTCGAAGGCGCGTACAATTACCATCGCCCATGGGGCAATCCCCGCGCTTGGCTGGCCGCCGATGACCATGACATTCGCAGTAGCGCCCAAACTTTCACTGTCGACCGTGAAGCCGGGAGACAAGATCGCATTCGGTCTGGATGCGAAGGGGATGTCGGGTGTCGTTACAAACGTCCAGCCTGAGTGACTGTGACCCCCGGTTGCACAACCCAGCCATCCAGATCGCACGGAAGCAATAGAATGTCCGCTTCC
>CALMPZ010000633.1 GCA_937871645.1 uncultured Polymorphobacter sp. | reverse complement strand
ATCATCGCCGCGTGCGGCGCGGGTGCCGGCGCCGACCAGTTGCGCCGCGTGCGCCACCAGTGTCGACAGTTGCGTGCGCTGCGCGGTATTCGCTGAAACAGCGATAAAGTGCATGCTGGATCCCGTGGCGGCCTATGCCCGCTCTATTGACGACCAAACGCGTGATAATCCAGCAAAATGACGATTATGCGTGCCGGCGTCGCGGCCCGGCGTTCACGGGCAGCGCCAGTCCGCGCCGATTGCGATGCCGGGTGCTGCCTGCAATGTGGTGCAGACGTCGGCGGGCAACTGCCCGCCCTGCGCCAGCGTAGCTTCGAGCTGGCGGGCATTGCGCGCGTTGATTTCACGTTCGCCGCCAACCCGCCAGTCGCCCGGCCGCGCACCGGTGATGATCAGCCCGCTCGATATGTTGTTGGCAATGGTGATGCCGGTGTCGCTCGGCGTCAGGCGGATGCCGGCGCGCGGCCCGATCAGGATGTTGCCGGTAATGGCGACACCGCGCGTATTGGCGCCCCAACTGGTCAGCGCCGCGACACCGTCGGCATCGGCGACGAAGACATTGTTGCTGATGACGAAATTGTGATCGCCCGGCCCCGTCGCCGACTTGTCGCCGTGGAAGGTCATCGGCCGCGTCGACCGGGTGACGGTATTGGCCTCCACCAGCGCGCCGCGATTGTTGAGGTACAGCGTGATGGCGTTGCCATGGACGCCGCTGATCTGCGCGAGGCGATTGCCGCGGATTATCGCATTGGCGACGCCGAGCAGCGCGACGCCAGTGCGGCCGACGCGTTCGATGCGGTTGTTCTCGATTGTCGCGTCCTGCGCCGCGCTGAGGCGAATGCCCGACCCGCGCTCGATCTCGCGGATGTCGTTGCCGGTAATCTTGAGCTCGCTGACGTTGCGCAGCGTGATGACGCCCTGGCCGTTGAACAGCGACGAGTTGCGGAACTTGTTGTTGACGATTGCTATGCCCTGCGACTGCCTGCCGGTGTTGAGCACCCCGACGCCTTCGCGCACCGCGCCGTTGCCGCCGGCGAAATGTTCGAACGCGAAGCCGCGCACGACGATGTTCGAGCGGCCCGCAAGATCGATGGCAAAGCGGCCGTTGCCGATTGTCGGTGCGGCACCGCCGCGCAGCCACGCGACCGCCTTGCCCGGTGCGATGCTGGCATATTGCCCCGCCGCGTCGAGCAGCGCCGGGCTGCCGACAATGGCGTAGCGGCCGTCACGGTCGGTATACGGGTTGATGTCGCCGGGGATGAACACCAGCACATTGCCGCGCGCGCCGACCAGCGTGCGACGCGTGACCTGGTTGGCCTGCACCCAGATCGACAATTCGGTGCCTTCGGCATTGCCGCCGAGCCGGCGCGCCGCATCGGGCCATTCGAGCTCGCCGCCGCGCACCTGTGCCGCCGCGCTGCGCGGGAATTTGGCATAGGTCGAAACGTCATCCGAAAAGAACGGATCGGCGGGCGCGGGGTATTGGCCCTGATAGAGAATGCCCCGATCGTCGAAGAATTTGATCAGGCTGGTGGCGGGCGGCTTGAAGCGGATCAGGCTGAGCTTGGCCCAATTGGGGGCATTGCCGCAGCT
>CALMPZ010000632.1 GCA_937871645.1 uncultured Polymorphobacter sp. | reverse complement strand
AGACGCGGAAGAGGATGACCCTTCGGGCATATTTGACGAAGACGGCATCAACACCATGCTTGCCTTCGCTACCGGCTACGGGCCAGGTTGCGCAATCAGCGACCCGGACTGCGAGCATGATGGCCGGGAGATAGATGACGACGGCATGTGAAACTTCGCGGCGGCGCGAAGTTCTGAAGGGCGGCGGGGCGACCTGCCGCCTATTTTTTTGCGCGTTAGACAGAATGTTAGACAGCGATTTGTTCCGCAACTTGCGGGACAATGGGAGCGCTTCAATTATTTGAAATTATTAGGTTTTTGGTGGACGCACTAGGGCTCGAACCTAGGACCCGCTGATTAAGAGTCAGCTGCTCTACCAACTGAGCTATGCGTCCACTGCCGGGTTATCGGCGCTGCCCCTGGTGTTCCGCCGGGCAGGAGCGGGGCGGTTAGCATGGGCTTTTGGCCAATGCAAACCGGAATTTGCGCTTGTCCGGGACTTTTTGCCCGGACAGGCGCGTATCGGGTCAGCCCGCGCTTTCGGCGAGGACGGTCAGACCCTTTTCATTGACCTCGGCAAAGCCACCGACGATGGCAATGGTTTCGGGCGCGGAGGTTGCGCTCTCGAAGATATGGAGCGCGCCGTCGCGGATGGTGGACATGAAGGGCGCATGGCCCTCCAGCACGCCGAAGTCGCCTTCCGCGCCGGGCACGACGACCTGATACACTTCGGCCGAGCGGACGAGCTTTTCAGGGGTTACGAGTTCGAAATGTAGGGGCATGTCCCAATATCCTGTTACCCTTTACGCGCCATAGCGCCGAGGGAGCCTATTCAGAGAATCAAGCCGCTTCCGCTGCCAGTTTCTTGCCCTTTTCGACCGCTTCGTCGATGCCGCCGACCATGTAGAAGGCGCTTTCGGGCAGGTGGTCATATTCGCCGTCGACTACCGCCTTGAAGCTCTTAACGGTGTCCTCGACAGCCACGAACTTGCCCGAGATGCCGGTGAAGACTTCGGCGACGTGGAACGGCTGGCTGAGGAAGCGCTGGATCTTGCGGGCGCGGGCGACGGTGATCTTGTCCTCCTCGCTCAACTCATCCATGCCGAGAATGGCGATGATGTCCTGCAACGACTTGTACTTTTGCAGCGTTTCCTGCACCGCGCGGGCGGTTTCGTAATGCTCTTGGCCCACAACGGCAGGAGTGAGAACGCGCGACGTCGAGTCGAGCGGATCGACCGCCGGATAGATACCGAGTTCCGAAATCGCGCGGTTGAGAACCGTGGTCGCATCCAAGTGAGCAAACGACGTCGCTGGCGCCGGATCGGTCAAATCGTCCGCAGGAACATAGATCGCCTGCACCGAGGTGATCGACCCCTTGTTGGTGGACGTGATGCGTTCCTGCAACGCGCCCATGTCGGTCGACAGGGTCGGCTGATAGCCCACGGCCGAAGGAATACGGCCCAAAAGCGCCGACACTTCCGAACCCGCCTGCGTGAAGCGGAAGATGTTGTCGACGAAGAACAGCACGTCCTGGCCTTCCTGATCGCGGAAATATTCGGCGATGGTGAGGCCCGAGAGGGCAACGCGGGCACGCGCGCCCGGCGGCTCGTTCATCTGACCGAAGACGAGGGCGACCTTCGACCCTTCGGAAATGGCGTTGCCATCGGCATCCTTGGCGATAACGCCGGCGTCGAGGAATTCGTGATAGAGATCGTTGCCCTCGCGGGTGCGTTCCCCCACGCCCGCGAACACGCTGGTGCCGCCATGGCCCTTGGCGATGTTGTTGATGAGCTCCTGAATGAGCACCGTCTTGCCCACGCCTGCGCCGCCGAACAGGCCGATCTTGCCGCCCTTGGCATAGGGCGCGAGCAGATCGATAACCTTGATGCCGGTGACGAGAATGGAGGTTTCGGTCGACTGGTCGACGAACTCAGGCGCCTTTGCGTGGATCGGCGCGGTCTGCTTGGCGTTCACCGGGCCGCGCTCGTCGATCGGTTCGCCGACGACGTTGAGGATGCGGCCCAGCGTTTCGGGGCCGACGGGCACGGAAATCTGCGCGCCGGTGTCGGTGACTTCCTGACCGCGCGTCAAGCCTTCGGTCGAGTCCATCGCGATGGTGCGGACGGTGTTTTCACCCAGATGCTGCGCGACCTCAAGGACCAGCTTCTGGCCGTTGTTGTCGGTCGTCAGCGCGTTCAGAATATAGGGCAGCGCATCGGGGAAGGTCACGTCGACGACGGCGCCGATGACCTGACTGATGTGGCCCACATTGTTGGTGCCGGATTTTGACTTCGTAGCCATGTTCGCTTCCTTGCCTGCTGTCTTTAGAGCGCTGCCGCGCCCGGAGATTTGGTTGCCGCTACAGCGCTTCCGCGCCCGCGATGATTTCGATCAGTTCCGCGGTACTCGCGGCCTGACGGCTGCGGTTATACTGGATGGTGAGGTTGTTGATGAGGTCGCCCGCGTTGCGCGTGGCGTTATCCATCGCCGTCATCGACGCGCCCTGTTCCGACGCCGAATTTTCCAGCAGCGCCTTGAAAAGCTGATTGCCGACATTGCGGGGCAGCAGATCGGCGAGGATCGATTCCTCGTCCGGTTCATATTCGACCGCCGCGCCCGACGATGTCGGCGTATTGGGGTCAACCGCGACCGGAATGATCTGCTTTTCGGTCGGAATCTGCGCCAGCGCCGATTTGAAGGTGGAATAGAACAGATGCGCGACATCGAACTCGCCCGCCTCGAACCGCACGGTGATGTCGGTGGCGATGGCCTGCGCCTGCGCGAAGTTCACCTGCTTGGCGCCGGTGGTATCGAACTGGCCGACGATCATGTTCGGGAAAGTCCGGGCGATGACCGGGCGACCCTTGCGACCGATGAGATAGAATTTCACGGTCTTGCCCGCCGCGATCAGATCCCGCGCCTTCAGCACGGCTGCCTTGACGATGTTCGAGTTGAACGCGCCGCACAGGCCGCGATCGGAATTGGCGACGACCAGCAGATGCACCTGATCCGCGCCCGTGCCCGCCAGCAATCGTGGCGAGGTCGGGCTGACCGTGATCTTGCTGGCGAGGCTGGCGACCACCGCTTCCAGTCGCGTGCCATAGGGGCGCGCGGCTTCGGCAGCGGCTTGCGCCTTGCGCAGCTTGGCGGCGGCGACCATCTGCTTCGCCTTGGTGATCTTCTGGGTCGATTTGACCGAGGCGATCCGCCCTTTAAGTTCTTTCAGAGATGCCATCTTCTATCAGGTTCTCTTGTTTCCGTTCGCTTCGAGCTTGGTCGAGAAGCACGTCTCGACTTCGCTCGACACGAACGGGATTGTCAGGTTACGCAAAGGTCTTGCCGAAATTGTCGAGCGCGACTTTCAGTTTGGCCTTGGGTTCGTCGCCCAGATCCTTGCTGTCGCGGATGGCGGTCAGAACATCGGCATGCTCGCTGCGCAGGTAAGCGAGCATCGCTTCCTCATAGCGCACGACGGCGTTGACCGGGATGCTGTCGAGATAGCCGTTGGTGCCCGCGAAGATGGAAGCGGTCTGCTCCTCGAACGGCAGCGGGCTGTACTGCGGCTGCTTGAGCAGCTCGGTCAGGCGCGCGCCGCGGTTGAGCAGCTTCTGCGTCGAGGCATCGAGGTCCGAGCCGAACTGCGCAAAGGCCGCCATTTCGCGGTACTGCGCCAGCTCCAGCTTGATGCTGCCCGACACTTTCTTCATCGCCTTGGTCTGCGCGGCGGAACCGACGCGGCTGACCGAGAGACCGACGTTGATGGCAGGACGGATGCCCTGATAGAACAGGTCGGTTTCGAGGAAGATCTGGCCGTCGGTGATCGAGATCACGTTGGTCGGAATGTAGGCCGACACGTCGTTGGCCTTGGTCTCGATGATCGGCAGACCGGTCATCGAACCCGCGCCGAGCTCGTCCGAGAGCTTTGCGCAACGCTCGAGCAGACGGGAGTGCAGGTAGAAGACGTCACCGGGGTATGCCTCGCGGCCCGGCGGACGACGCAGGAGGAGCGATACCGCTCGGTATGCCTCTGCCTGCTTCGACAGGTCATCGAAGATGATGAGGACGTGCTTGCCGCCGTACATCCAGTGCTGGCCGATGGCCGAACCGGTGTAGGGAGCGAGG
>CALMPZ010000631.1 GCA_937871645.1 uncultured Polymorphobacter sp. | reverse complement strand
GAGCGGCCAGTGGGGGCGGACGCTGCCTGGGCTGATGACGCTGGGGCTGATCGTGCTGATGACTGCGCCGGTCTTCGCGCCGCTGCCGCTGATGCCGCAGTTCGGGCTGCTCGGCGTGTTCATCTGGGCGACGTTCCAGCCGGCAATGATGCCGCCGTGGCTGGCGTTTTTGCTGGGGCTGGTCAGCGACCTGCTGTTCGGGCTGCCGCTCGGCGTCAACGCGACGCTGCTGCCACTGACCGCGATGTTCGTGCGCGGCTTCGAAGCGCGCTTTGGCCACCATGTCTACGGCTTCGACTGGGTGATGCTGGCGGCGGTTGCGCTGGTCTATCAATTGCTCGGCTGGCAGGCGGCGCGCTTTGCCGGCAACGCGACGGGGTTTGCGCCGTTGCTCGTCCAGTGGCTCATCACCGTCGCTGCCTATCCCGCCGTCGTGACCCTGTGCGCGGCGCTGCAGCGGCGCTTCATCGGCCCGCGCACGTGACGATGAACACCGAATCGGCGCGCGAGCAGATGTTCTCGCGCCGCAGCTTCGTCGTGGCCGGCGCGATGGGCGTCGTCGGGGTCGCGCTGACCGCACGGATGACCTGGCTGTCGGTGTTCCAGGGCGAAAAATTCAAGCTGCTCGCCGAAAGCAACCGCGTCCAGCTGCGGCTGATTCCGCCACGGCGCGGCTGGATCATCGACCGCAACGGCAAGCCGCTGGCGCTCAACACCCCCGACTACCGGCTCGAACTCATCCCCGAACAGCTCACCGATCTTGAAGCGACCTTGACCGAAATCGTCAAGATTCTGCCGTTGACCGAGGAAGACCTGACGCGCATCCGCGAAGATGTCGCGCGCCAGCCGAAATACATGCCGGTCACCATCACCAGCGGCATCGGCTGGCAGGCGTTCGCCGAACTCAATGTGCGGCTACCCGACCTGCCCGGCATCCAGCCAGTGCGCGGCTTTTCGCGCGTCTATCCCGAAGCCGATCGCTTCGCGCACCTGCTCGGCTATGTCGGCACCGCAACCGCCGAACAATATCAGAAAACCCGCGACCCGCTGCTGATCTTCCCCGGCTTCAAGATCGGCAAAGACGGCATCGAAAAGCGCAAGGATGCCGAACTGCGCGGCACCGCCGGCGCCAACCGCGTCGAAGTCAATGCGCGTGGCCGCGTCATCCGCGAACTCGACACGCGCAGCGACATCCCCGGCGAAAACCTCAAGCTGACCATCGACCGCGACCTGCAATCCTATGCCGCGCGCCGCGTCGGCGATGCCAGCGCCAGCGTCATCGTCATGGACTGTGAAACCGGCGACCTGCTGTGCCTGTTGTCGATGCCGGCGTTCGACCCCAATGTGTTTTCGACGCGCATCACCACCAAGCTATGGGCCGAACTGCAGGCGAGCGAACGCCACCCGCTGATCAACAAATCGGTGCAGGGCCTCTACCCGCCGGGATCGACGTTCAAGATGATGACCGCGCTTGCCGCGCTCGAAACCGGCACGCTGCCGACCGATTCGGCGTACTGCAACGGCAAGTACCGGCTCGGCAACAACATCTGGCACTGCTGGCGCAAGCGCGGCCACGGCAATGTCGCGATGCACGGCGCGCTGGTCCATAGCTGCGACGTGTATTTCTACACCTTCGGACGCGCGGCGGGCATTGATGCCATCGCCAGCGTCGCGCGGCGCTTCGGGCTGGGGCAGAAATTCGACTTGCCGCTGCCCGCGCAGGCCGCCGGCATCGTCCCCGACGACGCCTGGAAACAGAAACGCTA
>CALMPZ010000630.1 GCA_937871645.1 uncultured Polymorphobacter sp. | reverse complement strand
CGTGCTCAACCTGACCAACGCCTATGCGCAGATGTTCAACGCCGGCCGCGCCGGCACGCCGTCGCTGATCGACATGGTCCAGGACCGCAACGGCAAGGTCATCTGGCGCCGCGACACGCGCAAATGCACCGATTGCAACCGCGCCGACTGGGCGGGCGAGTCGATGCCGCGCCCCGGCGGCAAGCCCAAACAGGTCATCGATGCGCGCTCGGCGTTCCAGATCGTCCATCTGATGGAAGGTGTCGTCCAGCGCGGCACCGCGATGAACCTCGCCAGCATGGACCGGCCGCTCGCCGGCAAGACCGGCACGACCAGCGGCCCGACCAACGTCTGGTTCATCGGCGGTAGCCCTGACCTTGTCGCCGGGCTGTATCTGGGCTTTGACAAACCGCGCAACCTTGGTGGCTATGCACAGGGTGGCACGATTGCAGTGCCGATCTGGCGGCAGTTCGCCGAAGTGGTGCTCAAGGACGCGCCGAAGCTGCCGTTCACGGCGCCGCCGGGCATTCGCATGGTCAAGATCGACCGGCGTTCAGGCAAGCGCGTGTTCGGCGGCACGCCGTCGACCGAACGCCGCGCCGGCGTCATCTGGGAAGCCTTCAAGCCCGAAAGCGAGCCACGCCGCACGGTGGCCCCGCCCAATCCCAACGCGCGCCGCACGGTGCGCTCGGACGCCGACTTCCTGCGCAACGAGGGCGGGATATACTAAGCGCGGGCGCGCCGCTGCACATTGCAACAAGCACCCACCCCGCTCATCCCGAGCGAAGTCGAGGGACACGCCCAACGCTCGGCTAGTCCCTCGACTTCGCTCGGGATGAGCGGCCTTGGATTTGGTTCAGCGTTTCATTGGTTCACCGGTCGCGCCAAAGCCCCGCCCAAGTCCAGGGGTGCAGGGACAATTCCCTGCCCGCCGGAGGCGCTCAGGGCTCTTCGCGCAACAGCAGCAGCAACGGCGCAACATGGTTGCGGCGCAGCGCCACGATCAGCACGCCGGTCAGCGCCAGCGCCGCGCCGATGGCCATGCGCGTGTCGAAATGGTCGTGGGTGATGAGCACGCCGAAGGCAATCGTCGCGAGCGGCGCCATCAGCGTTAGCGGCGCGATGAGGTTGGCTTCGTAGCGCTGGATCAGGCCGTAGAAGGCGGTGTGGCCAACCACCGAAACGATCAGCGCGGTAAACGCCACCGCCCCGACGAACGGCCAGCCCGCCGCCATCGCCGACGGCCATTGATTATGTTCGAACAGCAGCGAGCCCAGCGCCATCGGCACCAGCGAAGCGAGCGCCACCCAGGCCTGGAAACGCAGCGGCGCGACGCCCTCCATCTGCTTCATCATGATGCCGCCGAGCGAGCCGACGACGGTCGCGCCGGCGATTAGCCACAGGCCGTATGACAGCGTGATGCCGTCGGGGTTCCAGATAACGGTCAGCGCGCCAGCCATGGTCAGCGCCATGCCGAGCCCGCGACGCCAGTGGATGCGTTCACCCAGCATGAACACCGACAGCAAGGTGGTGATCGGCACGCCGAGCTGCAGCACGATCGCCGCCGCCGACGGTGATGCGGTCTGCAGCCCCATGAACAGCAGCGCGAAATTGCCGCCGCCCATCAGCACGCCGATCATCAGGATGCGCCAGATCGGTCGCGGCGCCGGCAGCAGCCACGGGAAGGTCACCGCGAGCACGACGGCAAAGCGTAGCGCGGTGTAAAACAGCGGCGCGACGCCCCATTCGCCGACGACGATCTTGCTGACGACATTGCTCAGCCCCCAGACGAGGCAGATGGCGATCAGCAGGGCAAGGTCGCGCAGCGACATGGACGGGCCTTTATTGGCGCACGCCGGACTTCGACGTGGCGCGACTGGTAGAGCCTGCACGCCGTGCGTCAAGCGTTCAACCCTGCGGTCCCTCTTCCCTTGTTGTCGCAACCGTGGAATAGCGCCGCCATGTTACGCACGACGGAGGCGGCGATGGCGACAAGCGAAATCAAGCAACTGGTGCTGCGCCAGCCCGATGACTGGCACGTGCATTTGCGCGATGGCGCGATGCTCGGCGCAGTGGCGAACCATACCGCGCGGCAGTTCGCGCGCGCCATCGTCATGCCCAACCTGTCGCCGCCGGTGACCAGCGTCGCCGCGGCCGCCGCTTACCGCGACCGCATCATCGCCGCGGTTGACCCCGCCTATGGCTTCACGCCGCTGATGACCGCCTATCTGACCGACAGCAGCGACGGCGCCGAACTGGCGCGCGGCCACGCCGAAGGCGTGTTCACCGCCGCCAAGCTGTATCCGGCGAACGCCACCACCAACTCCAGCTTCGGCGTCACCCGCGTCGCGGCGCTCTATCCGGCGCTCGAAGCCATGCAAAAGGCCGGCATGCCACTGCTCGTCCACGGCGAAGTCACCGACCGCGACATCGACATCTTCGACCGCGAGGCGGTGTTCATCGACCGTGTGCTGGCGCCACTGCTCAAGGATTTCCCCGGCCTGAAAGCCGTGTTCGAACACATCACCACCGCCGAAGCCGTGGCCTTCGTGGAAGCCGCCGGTGCCAATGTCGCCGCGACCATCACGCCGCACCACCTGGCGCTCAACCGCAACGCCATGTTCGACGGCGGCATCCGCCCGCACGCCTATTGCCTGCCGGTCATCAAGCGCGAACGCCACCGGCTGGCGTTGCGTGCTGCGGCGGTTTCAGGCTCGGCGAAGTTCTTCCTCGGTACCGATTCCGCACCGCACGCCGCGCCGACCAAGGAAGCCGCGTGCGGCTGCGCCGGCATCTACAACGCGCCCTATGCGATGGAGAGCTACGCCAAGACCTTCGC
>CALMPZ010000629.1 GCA_937871645.1 uncultured Polymorphobacter sp. | reverse complement strand
CGGCCACGTCCCCGCCAGCCTCGCCACTGAACCCGAAGTCCCCGCCGGCACCGCCGTCGTGCGCCAGACCGTCCGCGAGGCCTTGCGCGACGCCATGGCCGAGGAAATGCGCGCCGACGGCACGGTGTTCGTGATGGGCGAGGAAGTCGCCGAGTATCAGGGCGCCTACAAGGTCACGCAGGGACTGCTCGAAGAGTTCGGCCCGCAGCGCGTCGTCGACACGCCGATCACCGAATACGGCTTCGCCGGTCTCGGCACCGGTGCCGCGATGGGCGGGCTGCGGCCCATCGTCGAGTTCATGACGTTCAACTTCGCGATGCAGGCGATCGACCACATCATCAACTCGGCCGCCAAGACCAACTATATGTCGGGCGGCCAGATGCGCTGCCCGATGGTGTTCCGCGGCCCCAACGGCGCCGCGCACCGCGTCGGCGCGCAGCACAGCCAGAACTATGCGCCGTGGTACGCCAGCGTGCCGGGGCTGATCGTCATCGCGCCGTATAGCGCGGCCGACGCCAAGGGGTTGCTGAAGAGCGCCATCCGTTCGCCCGACCCGGTGGTTTTCCTCGAAAACGAGCTGCTCTACGGCCAGACGTTCGACGTACCGGTGGGCGACATCGCGCTGCCGATCGGCAAGGCGCGCGTCGTCAAGACCGGTAAGGACGTGACGCTGGTCGGCTACAGCATCGCGGTGGGCGTCGCGCTCGATGCCGCGACCAAGCTGGCGGAACTCGGCATCGACGCCGAAGTCATCGACCTGCGCACGCTGCGCCCGCTCGACAAGGCGACGGTGCTCGCCAGCCTGAAGAAGACCAACCGCATGGTCGTGGTCGAGGAAGGCTGGCCGACCTGCTCGATCGCCAGCGAAATCACCGCGATCGTCATGGAAGAAGGCTTCGACGACCTCGATGCCCCGGTACTGCGCGTCACCAACATCGATGTGCCGCTGCCCTATGCGGCGAACCTCGAGAAACTGGCGCTGCTCAAGGTCGAGGACGTGGTCGAGGCTGCGAAGAAGGTTTGTTACCGATGATCGAGTTGTCCCTGGCCAAATTCACGCAGCGTCGTCGGCTGGAGGCGGCGCGATTGCCTTTGACCGCATTTTTGGCTTTGGCAGTTGGGTCAATCTCGCTGTTCATCACGCTTGCTGCTGTATTTGTTTTTTCAGAGCCGGTTGCTTTGAAGTCAGTATCGTTTGAGATTGTGGCTACAATGCTGGGTTTTTGTTTCGTTGTTGGCACTATGTTCACATTAGTGGGAATGATCGTCGCCGGTCCTTTCGTGGTGTTGCTGCAGGTTGCGGAGCAACTCAGCTTGCTCACGCTAATGCTCGTCGCAATTTTGCTGTCGGGTCTCGGATTGTTGGCGTTCCGAAGCTTCGTAGCGGCGGAGGAATTGAAGCTTGGCGTGACCGTCGCGCTAGGATTGATGTGGAGCATACCCGGCATTGCGATCGCGCTCGTCGTCTGGCGCTTCGCATCCGAGTCGCTTTATTCTTGGGATGATCAATAATGCCCATCGACATCACCATGCCCGCGCTGTCGCCGACGATGGAGACCGGCACGCTCGCCAAATGGATCGTCAAGGTCGGCGATAGCGTCAAATCGGGCGATATCCTGTGCGAGATCGAAACCGACAAGGCGACGATGGAAGTCGAGAGCATCGATGAAGGCGTCGTTGCCGAACTGCTGGTCGCCGAGGGGGCCGAGGAGATACCCGTTGGGCATCGATGAAGGCGTCGTTGCCGAACTGCTGGTCGCCGAGGGGGCCGAGGAGAT
>CALMPZ010000628.1 GCA_937871645.1 uncultured Polymorphobacter sp. | reverse complement strand
AAGACCGAGCATGACGATCTGCTGTCGAACCTGCCCGACCCCAAGACTTTGCCGCCGTGGCTGAGCGAGGTCGACCTCGATTTCTATACCGGCGAGTTCACGCGCTCGGGGCTGCGCGGGCCGATCAACTACTACCGCAACCATGACCTGACGTGGGAACTCACCAACGGCGCGCCGACGCAGATCCACCAGCCGGCGATGTTCGTTGCGGGCACGGCGGACGGCGTAGTGATGATGGCGGCGGAGGCGATCAAGGCGCTGTCGAATTTCGTCACCGACTTGCGCATCAACCGGATGATTCCGGGCATCGGACATTGGACACAACAGGAAGCGCCCGATGCGGTCAACGCCGCCATCCTCGAATTCCTGCACGACATCGACGGCTGACGGGGAAAACATGACTGAAAAGGTAGTCGTCATCGGGGCGGGTATCGGTGGCTTGTGCACGGCGCTGCTGCTGGCGCCGTCGGGACGCGAAATCGTCGTGCTCGAACGCGACGGGCCGCTCGCCTCCGCCGACCCCGACGAACTGTTCCGCAGCTGGAGGCGTAACGGCGTCGCACATCTGCGCCAGAGCCACGCCTTTCTGGCGCGGCTGCGGACGATCATGAAGACCGTGCATCCGGCATTGCTTGATGAGCTGATGGCGAACGGCGTGCGTGAACTGACCTTCGACATGATGCTGACCCCGGCGCAGCAGCAGCGGTATCGCGCCGCACCCGAAGACGCCGAGCTGACGATCATCACCAGCCGGCGCACGACGCTCGAAATGACGATGCGGCGCTATGTCGAAACGCTACCCAACGTTTCGCTGCGCTGTGGTTTTCGCGTCAGCCGCCTCGTCACTCATATGGCAGCCGATGGTATCATCGATGTCACCGGCGTCGAGGGCGAGGATAATGGCACGCCGGTGACGCTGACCGCCGACATCGTCGTCGATGCGACGGGCAAGGGTGGAAATCATATCAAGCAGTTGATGACCGAAGGTGCGAATGTGCATGAGGAAGGCGAAACCGCCGGCATCCTCTACTACACCCGCCATTACCGGCTGCGCCCCGGTCAGACCGAACCCGACCGCCACGCCAATCCGCCGGCGTCGGGCGATCTCGGCTATATCAAGTTCGGTGTCTTCCCCGGCGACAACGGCAATTTCTCGATCACCGTCGCGGTCCCCGAAATTGAAAGCGTGCTGCGTCAGGCGATTGTCGATCCCGACATCTTCCACGCCATGACGTTGAACCTGCCCGGCCTGCAGCCCTGGACCAATACCGATCGTGCCGAACCGACCAGCAAGGTTGTCGGCATGGGCGACCTCGTCAGCCGCTGGCGTGACATTGTGGTCGACGGCAAGCCGGCGGCGCGCGGCTATTTCGCGCTGGGCGACACGCTGGTGCGCACCAACCCGCTGTACGGGCGCGGCTGCTCGTTTGCCGCGGTCAGCGCGCAGTGCCTCGGCAACGTGCTCGATGCCCATGACGATCCGGTGGCGCGGGCTGTCGCTTTCCACGCGGCCATATTGGCCGAACTGCAACCCTATTATCTCGACCAGCGCCGGCAGGACCGTTCCGCCATCAAGCGGGCGCGGCATACGCTGACGCCGGGTTACACGCCGCGGTGGCGGGCGCGCATGCAACAGAGCTTTGTCGATGACGGTATCCGCATCGCGCTGCGATCGGACACGCGACTGCTGCGCGAAGCGATGCGTGGCTTCCACATGCTTGAGCACCCCGACAACTGGCTGCGCAAGCCGCGTAACATGGCGGGGGTGCTCTATTACTGGGCGCGCGGCAAACGCCTCAACGCCGCCGCCTATCCGCCCAACCCCGGTCCCGACCGCGAGGCGATGATGCGGACGCTGGGTCTGGACTATCGCGCCGACCTCAATCCCGCAGATGCGGACACCGCACTGGCAGCCTGAAGCAACGGCTCACGCGCCGCGCGGCGCAGGCAGGGTGACTGTTACGATCAGACCATGGGGTTCGCGGTTGGCCACTGCGATCTCGCCGTTGTGGCGCGTGACGATGCGTTCGACGATCGACAGCCCGAGCCCGCTGCCAGCTTCGCTGCTTGAAAGCCGCACGAAGCGGTCGAACATCGCGCGCTGGCGTTCGGCGGGCACCCCCGGGCCGGTGTCGAACACGCGCAGCACGACGCTGCCGTTGTCGAGCCGATCGAGACCGACGCCGACTTCGCCGCCCGCCGGCGTGTAGCGGATGGCGTTGTCGAGCAGGTTGCGCACCACCATCATCAAAGCCTCGAGCTGGCCTTCGACGAAAATATCGGGGGCAATCTCGGCTTCGAAAGTCTGTCCTTTGGCGATCGCGGCAGAGGCCATGACGCGCGCCACCGCATCGGTGAGCTTCGACATGTCGACAGGCTGGCGCACGACCTCGCTGCCCGAAAGCCGGCTCAGGTCGAGCAGCTGGTCGATGACGCCGGCGGCGCGATTGGTTGCGGCAACCAGCCCGCGGGCAATCGCCTGGCGGTGCGGATCACCGTCGAGCGCGCGTTCGACAACCTGCGCGCGCGCCTTGACCGCGGCAATCGGCGTGCGGAGTTCGTGCGCGGCATTGTCGACGAACTCGCGCTCGCGCGCGATGGCGCCGCGCATGCGTTCGATCAGCCGGTTGAAGGCGTCGAACAGCGGGGCGATCTCGACCGGCACGCGGTGGCCGCGCAGCGGCTCGAGGTTCGACGGTGCGCGCGCGTCGAGCTGTTGCGAAATTTGCAGCATCGGTCGCAGCGCTGAAGTCATTTGGATGTAGATGATCGCGCCGATCGCCAGAATCAGCGACAGCACCGGCAGCACCAGGCTGAGCACGATCTGGCGCACGACGGTGGCGCGCAGCTGCGCCGACTGACTGATTTCGACGACAATCGGCTCGCCGGCATAGCTGATGGCGAGGCTGCGCCAGGTTTCGCGGCCGAACTGGCGGTCGCTGAACCCGAGCACCGGCGGTTTGGTCGCGCCCGGCAGGTCGCCCGACTGTGTGATGACGACATCGCGCGACCAGATGCGAAAGCCGCTTTGCACGCCGAACAATTGCTTGAATTCGGGGGACCGCACCGTCGGGGTCTGGCCGATCGATTCGCCTTCATGTGCTTCGTGCCGCGCCAGCAGCAGTACGAAACCGGCTTCCTGCTGCATCTGGTCATCGAGCAACAGCGCCACGGTGCGCTGCGTCACCGCCGCCGCCGATATCGCCATCGCGGCGATGGCCAGCGACAGCGGCACCATGATCGCCGCGGTCATCGCGCGGCGCAGCGAATAGAGTTTCACGACAGCGCCGGGACGATATAGCCCAGCCCGCGAA
>CALMPZ010000627.1 GCA_937871645.1 uncultured Polymorphobacter sp. | reverse complement strand
CGGCGCCGAAGGCCGTGACGACAGCAGCGACACCACCGCCCCGGTCGCCGAAGCGCGGCGCTTCCTCGCGGCACGCCGCAACAATTTCCCGACGCTCGATGACGCGGCCGAAGCGCTCGCCGAGACCGTGCGCGGCCAGGACGGGCTGATCGCCCACCTGCTGGCGCGCCACAAGCTGCGCGTCCGCCGCCTGCCCACCGACGTCATGGGCAGCTCGATGCGCCGCCTCGACCGCCACCGCGGCGAGGTGCTGCTCGACGCGACGCTCGACACCGCCAGCCAGACCTTCCAGCTGGCGCTGCAGATCGCCTGGCTCGACTGGCGCGCCGAAATCGATGCCGCGCTCGCCGAAGGCAGCTTCGCCACCGAAAGCGGCCGACGGTTGGCGCAGCGCGCACTCGCCAGCTACGCCGCCGCCGCGCTGTTGATGCCCTACACCGCATTCGCGCGTGCCGCCGAAGCGCGCCACTATGACGTCGAAATGCTCGCCCGCCAGTTCGGTGCCAGCTTCGAACAGACCGCGCACCGGCTCACCACGTTGCAAAAGCCCGGCGCCGAATGCGTGCCGTTCTTCTTCATCCGCGTCGATCCGGCGGGCAATGTCTCGAAGCGCCTCGACGGCGCCGGCTTCCCGTTCGCGCGCCACGGCGGCGCCTGCCCGCTGTGGAGCGTCCACCAGGTGTTTCGCACCCCGCGCCAGATCGTCACCCAGTGGCTTGAGCTCCCCGACGGCAGCCGCTTCTTTTCAATCGCGCGCACCGTCACCGCCGGCGGCGGCGCCTTCGGCAGCGTCCGCGTCGAACGCGCCATTGCGCTCGGCTGCGCCGCCGAACACGCCGGGCGGCTGGTCTATACGCAGGCGCAACCGGCGCTGACCCCCGACACCGCCACCCCCATCGGCGTCACCTGCCGGCTGTGCCACCGCACCCAATGCACCGCACGCTCGGCGCCGCCGATCGGCCGCGACATGCTGCCCGACGATTACCGCCGCGCCAGTGCGCCGTTCGGGTTTTCGGACGCCTGATTGAATGCTTCACAAGCGTCCGTTTTGGGGCGATTATAGCGCATTGATTGGACCTCTGGGGAGAGAACCATGAAGACTTGGGGAATCGCTACCGCACTCGCCGGCACCGCCATCGTGCTGGTCGCGGGCTGTTCGAAACCGGCGGATGACAAAACGGCTGCGCCCGAAGTCACCGCCACCGCCACGACGACGGCCGCCGCCTATCCGACGCGGGCGTATTTCGGCGACACCCATGTCCACACCGGCTGGTCGGCTGATGCCGGCATGGACGGCGCGATCACCACCCCCGAAGACGCGTTCCGCTTCGCGCGCGGCGACGAGGTCAAATCGAACACCGGCATGCCGGCCAAGCTGGCGCGGCCGCTCGACTGGATGGTGATCACCGACCATTCGGACGGCATGGGCACGATCAACGAAATCCGCGCCGGCAACCCCGACATGATCTCCGATCCCTTCGTCAAGCGCATGTACGAAGCGATGAAGAGCGGCGACGAAACCGCGATGCGCAGCGTCATGCTCGAACTGATCGACCGCCAGTCGAACGGCAAGCTGCCGGCGAACGTCACCGACCCCAAATGGATGGTTTCGGCGTGGGAGAAGACCATCGCGCTCGCCGACGAATACAATGCGCCAGGCAAATTCACCGCGCTGATCGGCTATGAATGGACGGTCAACGCCGGCGGCGGCGACAACCTCCATCGCAACATCATCTACCGCGACGGCGCCGACAAGGCGGTGCAGGCGCTGCCGCTGACCACCTTCCAGACGATGGACCCCGAAAAGCTGTGGGAATGGATGGCGGCGTACGAAGCCAAGACCGGCGGCAAGCTGCTCGCCATCCCGCACAACGGCAATCTGTCTAACGGCCGGATGTTCGAGGAAACCAATTTTGCCGGCGGCCCGATGACCAAGGCCTATGCCGATGCACGCCAGGCGTGGGAGCCGCTGATCGAAGTGACGCAGATCAAGGGCCAAAGCGAGAGCCACCCGAGCCTGTCGCCAAACGACGAATTCGCCGCCTGGGACCTGTGGGACCGCGGCAACCTCAACGGCGTCGCCAAAAAGCCCGGCATGATCCGCACCGAATACTGGCGCGAAGGACTCAAATCTGGGCTGCGGCTGCAGGGCGCGCTCGGCGCCAACCCGTTCAAATACGGTGCCAACGGCGCCACCGACACGCACACCGGGCTGGCGACCGCCGACGATTCGAACTTCTTTGGCAAATTCAAGGGCTTCGAGCCTTCGGCGACGCGCTGGCAGCCGGCGATCATCGGCGCCGGCCGGCCCGGCACCATCTATGGCTGGGAGCAGGCGGCGGCGGGCTATATGGGCGTCTGGGCGACCGCCAACACCCGCGAGGCGCTGTGGGACGCGATGAAGCGCAAGGAAACCTTCGCGACCACCGGCCCGCGCATGAGCGTGCGCTTTTTCGGCGGCTATGACTTCGCCGGCGCCGATGCGAACGATCTGGTCAAGGCCGGCTACACCAAGGGCGTGCCGATGGGCGGCGACCTCAAGGCGGCGCCGGCGGGCAAAGCACCAACCTTCCTCGTCGCGGCCAGCAAGGACCCCGAAGGCGCCAACCTCGACCGTGTGCAGATCATCAAGGGCTGGGTCGACGCCGGCGGCAAGACCCACGAGCAGGTTTACGACGTCAAATGGTCGGGTGCCGAAACGGGGCGCAAGCCTGGCGCCAACGGCAAGCTGCCGCCGGTCGGCAACACCGTCGACCTCAAGACCGCGACCTATGCCAACAGCATCGGCGCCGCCGAACTCAGCGCGTTGTGGACCGATCCGACGTTCGATCCGGCGCAGAAGGCGTTCTATTATGTCCGCGTGCTCGAAATCCCGACGCCGCGCTGGGTGGCCTATGACGTCGTGCGCTACGGCGCGAAGCCGTCATCCAAGGTAACGATGATCCAGCAGGAACGCGCGCTGACCTCGCCGATCTGGTATTCGCCGGCGGGGTAATGCGCGGCGCGGTCGCGGCGCATGACGCCGCCCCCGCGACGCACGTGCTTCAGCGGCCCTTTACAATCGCTGTCGCACTGTCCAACCGCGCCGCATAGGCGGCAAGCGCGTTGCCGGTGATGACGGCGTAGGTATCGGCATCGGCGAAGCGGCGCTCCTCGATCGCCTCGCGCACGCCGGGCAGCGTCTTCGCGCCATAGCCGGTGAAGCGGCCGGGCGCGTAGATCATGTTGCGGTACCACGGCCGCCCCGGCAGACCGCGCGGGTCGAGCAGCAGTTGGTCGATGTCGCGTAAAGCAACGTTGAGGCGGTCGCGCGCCGCCGGTGACAGCGCCGTGCCGTTCGCCGCATAGGCCGCGTCGAACGCCTTGGCACTGGCAT
>CALMPZ010000626.1 GCA_937871645.1 uncultured Polymorphobacter sp. | reverse complement strand
AGACTGCTGTCACCTCGACGCCGGTTTTCGCCAACCTGATCAACCGCGTCAAAAAGGAAACCACCATGGCCACCACCAAGATCGAAACCACCGCTGAAACCGTCAAGGCGAAGATCGCCGAAGGCGTCGAAACCATGACCGCGCAGTCGAAGGCCGCTTTCGAGCAGGCGTCGACCAAGGCGCGCGAAGCGCTCGACAAGGGCGTCAAGGGTCTCGAAGAATACAACAGCATGAACCGTGATAACGTCGAAGCGATCATGGCTTCGGGCCGCATCGCCGCCAAGGGCTTCGAAACCATCGGCAAGCACATCGCCGACGTGTCGAAGAAGAACTGGGAAGCCAACGTCTCGGCATTCAAGTCGCTCAGCGGCCTGAAGAGCCCGACCGAAGTGTTCAAGTTCCAGAGCGATTTTGCCAAGTCGCAGTTCGACGTCGCTGTCGCTGACTTCTCGAAGCTGACCGAAACCGTCGTCAAGCTCGCCGGTGAAGTCGCCGAGCCGATCCAGAACCGCGTTGCGCTGACCGTCGACAAGGTCGCCAAGAGCGTCGCTGCCAAGTAAGCTGGCAACGTACTGAACGCATGAGCGGGCGGGGGGCAACCTCCGCCCGCTTTCGTTTGTGCTGCGCTGGCTGCCGCGCGCATCGCCGCAGCCACTTGTCGTTTTGCCCCGTCGCGCCGTATATTGGCAGATAACTCCACATCGCGAGATTTCCGTCTGCATGACCAGTCCGTCCATCTCTGATGATTTTGCCTGCAAGCTTGGCCTTGTTGAGCCGGTGTTGGCCGGGCCGCAGCTTGCCGGACCACGCCGCGGCGAAGGCGATGGTGACGACGGCACCACCGGTACCGGCACCGTCACCAAGACGCGCGTCCAGACCAAGAAACCGGCGCTCTACAAGGTGCTGATGCTCAACGACGATTACACGCCAATGGAATTCGTCGTGCTGACGCTGCAGCGCTTCTTCAAGATGACGATCGAGGACGCCACGCGCGTCATGCTCGCGGTGCACCAGCGCGGCGTCGGCGTCTGCGGCATCTTCACCTATGAAGTCGCCGAGACCAAGGTCAGCCAGGTCATCGACTTCGCGCGCGAGCACCAGCACCCGCTGCAGTGCACGCTCGAAAAAGACTGACGCGCCATCCTGCTCCCCAGCTTTGGCACTGACCTCAACGCCGTCGTCATCGGCGCGTCGGGCGGCATCGGCGTGGCGTTTATCGAGCTGTTGCGCGCCAGCCCGCAGGTCGCAAATTTCACCGCGCTGGCGCGTCCCGAACTTGACCTGACGCAGCCCGCCAGCATCGCTGCTGCATGCGCCAACATCACCGAACCCGTCGACCTCGTGCTTGTCGCCACCGGCATGTTGCACGACGCGACACATGGCCCCGAACGCAGTCTGGCGGCGCTCGATGCCCATTGGCTGGCGCAAAGTTTCGCGGTCAATGCCATCGGTCCGGCGCTGGTCGCGCAAGCCCTGCTGCCCAAGCTGCGCCGCGACCGCAAGACGGCGTTTGCAGCGCTTTCAGCGCGCGTCGGATCGATCTCCGACAATCGCCTCGGCGGCTGGTACGGCTACCGCGCTTCAAAGGCCGCGCTCAACCAGTTGGTCCGCACCGCGGCGATCGAGCAGGCGCGACGCAACCCGCAGTCGGTGGTGGTGACGCTGCATCCCGGCACCGTCGATACGCGGCTGTCCAAACCCTTCCAGCGCGGTGTGCCCGAGCTGTTCGATGCAACGACCAGCGCGCGCCACCTGCTAGGCGTGCTCGACGCGCTGACACCCGCCGACAGCGGCGGGCTGTTCGCCTGGGACGGCAGCGCCATCGCATTTTGACATGGCTGCCGTGCGCGCGGCACATTTGCAGCATGCCCGGCGCCACCCCATATCGCCGCAATCGAGACGCGGCCGGTGCCGCGCCAGGAGTGAAGACAATGCTCAGCTATCGTCCGTCACAGGCCCGCGGCCACGCCAATCACGGCTGGCTCGACAGCTTCCACAGCTTCAGCTTCGCCGACTACTACGACCCGGCGTTCATGGGCTTCCGTGCGCTCCGCGTCATCAATGAAGACCGCATCGCGCCGGGCGGCGGCTTCCCGACGCACGGCCACGCCAATATGGAAATCATCACCTATATCGTCGACGGCGCACTTGAACACCGCGACAGCCTTGGTAACGGCGAAGTCATCCGCCCCGGCGACGCGCAGCGCATGAGCGCCGGCACCGGTATCCGTCACAGCGAGTTCAACGCCTCGACCAGCGAACCGGTGCACCTGCTGCAGATCTGGATCCAGCCCGACCGCCAGGGTGTGGCGCCGGGCTATCAGCAGCAGGCATTGCCGGCGCAGGATGGTAGCACGCGGCTCGATCTCGTTGCCGGCCCCGAAGGCGGGCCCGAGGCGGTGTGGCTCCACGCCGATGTCAGCCTTTACCGCGCCGTGCTGGCGCCGGGTAGCGCGACCGACGTTGCGCTAGCGCCGGGTCGCCATGCCTGGGTGCAAGTGGTGCGCGGCAGTGCGACCGTCGCGGGTCAGGCGATGGCCGCAGGCGACGGGCTGGCGATCTCGGAGATGTCGTCGGTGACGCTGACGAGCGACGGCGGTGCTGAGCTGCTGGTGTTCGATCTGGCCTAGACTGTCACTGTTGGGCCGTTTTCACGCCGCATTTCGCGGCTAGAACGGCCCCGACGGTTATTCATGCTGTCGCAAGCGAGGCGTTGCTAGGCGACGCGCTGCTTTGACGAGGTCCGACGCCCCGGTGTCCATCATGCAATCTCCCGACGCAGCGCTGCCCGAAGGCGACCAGCTCGCTGTCGATGCCGCGCTGGCGACCGACCCCGCACATATTGCGCGGCGGCCGGCACCAGCGTGGCAGAAATGGCTCGGGGCCGCGCTGTCGCTGCTGATGATCGGCTTTCTGGTGCAGCAAAGCGCCAAGATCGGCTGGACGCAGTTCGCCGCGGTGCTGCCGCGTGACCCGCGCTACTATCTGCTGATGGTGGCGATGTATCTGA
>CALMPZ010000625.1 GCA_937871645.1 uncultured Polymorphobacter sp. | reverse complement strand
TAAATAGGGGTATTTAAGAGCCTCCGGCGGGCAGGCCTGAGGCCTGCACCCATTCATTCTTTTTAGTCATCCCGGCCTTCGCCGGGATGACGAACCATTTTACAATCGGGTGCAGGCGTCACGCCTGCCCGCCGGAGGCTCTTCCGGCCTAAGCCGCAGCGCTCGGCCGGGCGCTGACGCGGGCGTGCCAGGCGCGCAAGTTGGCGGCGTCGTCGGGCATGGCGATGCCGATGAAGCCGGCGAAGTCGACGGTGGTCAGCAGCGCGATATCGGCGACGCTGTAGCCGTCACCCGCGACGAAATCATGCCCTGCAAGTTCACCGTCGAACCAGCGCAGCGCGTCGACGGCGCGCGGGCGATTGTCTTCGCCCCAGTCGCTGCGGCGCGGCATCGGCAGCCGTGCGGTCAGCGGGTGGGTATGGACCCAGACGGCGCCGACCGGCGGCATCAGCACCATTTCGACGCGGCGCAGCCACATGTCGATGGTGGCGATTTCGAGCGCGCTGCGCCCGAACAGTGGCGGATCGGGGTGCAGCGCTTCGAAATAGCGGCAGATCGCGAAGCTTTCGCTGATCACAGTGCCGTCATCGAGTTCGAGCGCCGGCACCTGGCCGCGGCCGTTCTTCTCGACGAACTCGGGCGCCTTGTGCTCGCGCTTGACCAGCGACAGTTCGGTAATCGGCACCGACAGGCCCTTTTCGGCGAGGTAGATCTTGACCCGGCGCGGATTGGGGGCCGGGTTTGGGGCGCTGTAGAGCATCATGCGGTGGTGGCCTTTCGGGCAGGGATGGGGCTTTCGCCGGCGACGGTGGTGCGGTGGAGCAGCCGCAAATGGCCGTCATAGCCGCCTTCGGCAAAGTGCAGCATCCGGCGGTTGTCCCAGATCAGCAGCGTGTCGGGCGACCATTTGTGCCGATAGATGAATTGCGGCTGGGTGATGTGCTTGAACAGGAAACCGAGGATGGCGTAGCCCTCGTCCTGCGTCATGCCGTCGAGCCCGATGGTGTAGGTTGGCGAGGCGAACAGCGCCTTTTTGCCGGTCACCGGATGGACGCGCACAAGCGGGTGGAGCTGCGTCGATTCGGCCGCTTCACCGGTGATGATCTGCATCGTGCGCGTGCCGGTTTCCTTGGCATAGGCGCCGTTGCGGCCATAGGGCAGCTTGGCCGAATGGACGGCGTTGAGGCCCTCGCACAGCGCCTGCATCGCCGGCGACAGCGCCGCAAACGCCGCGGTGCAATCGGCGAACAGCGTGTCGCCGCCGACCGGCGGGATGACCTTGGCGTGCAGGATGGTGGCTGCCGGCGGCGTAGCTTGAAAGCTCCAGTCCGAATGCCAGCCGCTGCCGAAATTGGGCGCGGTTTCGTGTGGCTCGCGGCGCAGTTCGAGGATATGCGCATGGCCGGCCATCGGCTTGACGAACGGGTCTTCGCCGAAATTGCCGAGCGCCAGCGTGAACGCCTCCTGCTGCTCAAGGCTCAGCGGCTGGCCGGGGAAGGCGAGGACGCCGTGCGCGGCCCAGGCGGCGAGGACCTCGGCATTCGTTGCGGCGTCGAGCGGCTGCGACAGGTCGAGCCCGGTGACATGCGCGCCGAACCCCGACGATTGCGGTGTGACGTTGATCGGCATGCAAGCCTCCTTACACCAGATATTTGACGGCGATGAGCACCAGCGCGCCGATCCATAGCGTTTCGGCGACCATCAGCCCGACGGGCTTCCAGCCGACGGCCGCGAGCGCCTTGAAGCTGGTCTTCATGCCGAGTGCCGCAATCGCGGTGACGAGGCACCAGCGCGACAGCTCGCCGGCGGCATCGGCGACGGGCTTGGGCAGGAAGCCAAGGCTGTTGATGATGACCAGTGCGACGAAACCGATGAGGAAGGTCGGCAGCTTGGGCGCCGCGCCGCCGCTCGCCGGCGTGCCGCGCCGCGCCAGCAGAGCGATCGAAAACACCACCGGCACCAGCATCGCGACGCGCAGCAGCTTGACATAGGTCGCGGTGTTGCCGGTCTCGTCGGAGATCGAATAGCCGGCGCCGACGACCTGCGCGACGTCATGGATGGTGCCGCCGATGAAGATGCCCGCCTGCGTGTGGCTGAAGCCCAGCGCCGTCGACAGCAGCGGGTAGACGATCATCGCGATCGTCGACAGCGCGGTGACGGTGACGACGGTGAGGATGGTGTCGCGTTCGCTGTCGCGCGTCTTGGGCAGCACCGACGCGACAGCCAATGCCGCCGAAGCGCCGCAGATCGCCACGGCGCCGCCGGTCAGCACGCCGAAATTGCGGCTGAGCCCGAGGCGTTTGGCGAGCAGCGCGCCGAACAGGATGGTAGTGATGACGCCGGTGACGACGAGCAATATCGGCCATGGCCCGAGGCTCATGATCTGTTCGGCGGTGATGCGCGCGCCGAGCAGGGCGACGCCGACGCGCAATATGGCTTTCGATGAAAACTCGATGCCGGCGATGCACGCGCCCTCTTCGTGGAGGAAGTGGAACGCCATGCCGAGCAGCAGTGCATAAAGCATCACCGGCGCGCTGTAGTGCGTCGATAGCCAGGTCGCGGCAATGCCGATGGTGGCGGCGACGATCAGCCCAGGATAGACGCGGCGCAGCGCACCTTCATACGGGAAGCGGTCGGGCTTGACCGGCAGCACGGCGGCCGGCGGCAACCCCTCCATACCGTCGAGCGACGCGAATAGCTGGTGCGCCGCCGCCGTGTCGGTATCGAGATCGGTTATCCGGCCGGCCATGTTCCCCCCTGATCGGGCGCTCAGCTAAACGACAGACCCTCGAACTTGCCCGATTTGCGCCAGTCATCGATGTAGCTGAAGAACGCCACCGCGCCGGCCGGGTGACCCGCGCCGAACAGTGCCGATTCCTGATAGCCCTTGCCTTCGTTGTTGTAATAGCCCGGCGTGCAATCGGGGGCGATGCCGGCCATGCCGCCCGGACTGGTCAACACGAATTCGACCCATTTCTTCTGGGCTTCGGGCAGGACATCGACCTTTTTGGCACCGGTATCGATGGCGTGGCGGACGATCGTCGCGATGGTTTCGCCGGCATCCGACCAGTTGTGCGGGACGTTGACGATATAGTTCGCGGCCTGGGCGACCTGCACGACAAAGGCGTTGGGGAAGCCGTTGACGTGGAGGCCGTGCAGCGTCCGCATGCCGTTGCCCCACGCTTCCGACAGCCGCTTGCCGCCGATGCCGGCGATGTCGAACCCGGCACGGCGTGTGTGGCTGGTGCCGACTTCGAAGCCCGACGCATAGATGATGCAATCGACGTCATAATGCTTGCCGCCGACCCAGAAGCCGGTTTCGTCGATGCGTTCGACGCCCTTGCCGTCGGTGTCGATCAGGTGGGTATTGGGTTCGTTGAACGCCTGCAGATAGGCGTCGTGGAAGCACGGTCGCTTGCACAGCTGGCGGTACCAGGCCTTGAGCTTTTCGGCGGTTTCCTTGTCTTCGACAATGGCTTCGGCACGGGCGCGGATTTCGGACATCTTCTCGATGTCGGCGTCCTCGTACGCCGCCATCATGCCGGCGGGGTTCATCTGTTCGGGCGGCAAGTTCATGACCTTGGCGCGGATGCGGCGCGTCAGGTCGGTCCAGCCGTCCTTGACCCAATCCTCGGCAGCGCCGCCCATGCCGACATTGCGGGCGAAATTGTCGAGCCAGCGCTTTTGCCAGCCCGGCGTTGCCACGGTCTTGAACCATTCGGGATCGATCGGTTCATTGGCGCGGACATCGATCGACGACGGCGTGCGCTGCACGACATAGACGGTGCCGCCGGCGCGGGCGAGGTGCGGGACGCACTGCACCGCAGTGGCGCCGGTGCCGATGATGGCGACGCGCTTGTCCTTGAGCTTGTCGAGCGGCGCGCCGAACGTGTCGCCGCCGGTGTAGTCATAATCCCAGCGGCTGGTGTGGAAGCTGTGGCCCTTGAAGGTGTCGATGCCGGGGATGCCGGGCAGCTTGGGTACATGCAGCGGGCCGGTGCCCATGCCGATGTAATCGGCGGTGAAGCTGTCGCCGCGATCGGTCGTGATGCGCCATACGCGCTTGTCCTCGTCCCACACCATGTCGGTGACGCGGGTGTGGAACAGCGCCTTGTCGTACAGGTTGAAGGTGCGGCCGATGCGGCGCGACTGCTCGAGGATTTCGGGCGCATGCGCGTATTTTTCGGTCGGCATATGGCCGGTTTCTTCGAGCAGCGGCAGATAGATGATCGATGCCGTGTCGCACTGAGCGCCGGGATAACGGTTCCAGTACCAGTTGCCGCCGAAATCGCCGGCCTTGTCGATCAGCCGGACATCGGTGATGCCGGCCTGCGCCAGCCGCGCGCCGACGCATAGCCCGGCAAAGCCGCCGCCGACCATCGCAAAGGTGACATGATCGGTGACCGGCGCTCGCTCGACGCGGGGCGTGTACGGATCATCGAGATAGTGCGCGAACTGGCCGGTGGTTTCGAGATACTGGTCGTTGCCATCCTCGCGCAGGCGCTTGTCGCGCTCGGCGCGGTATTTTTCCAGTACGGCGGCTTTGTCGATGGCCATGTCGGTCTCCCCTAAATTTTCATCCCTGATAGACACATTTTTTCGACGCTGCCAAGCGACGTTGAACGCTGCCGGTGTCGCAGCGGTGATGCTGGACGCGGGCTGCGGATTTGGCGATAGTCGGGGCAGGACTATTCAGGAGCGGCAGTGATGAAGCGCATCGGTCGCAAGCATATTCTGGTCGCGGCGGCACTGGCGCTGGCCGCAACTGCGGCGGCGGCCGAGCTGCCGGCGGCGCTGGTCGCCAAGGTCGGCACGACGGTCGATGCCGACACGCCGCGACTGAATGCGATTTTCAAGGACCTGCACCAGCACCCAGAACTGGCGTTCACCGAAACCCGCACCGCAGGGATCGTCGCCAAGGAACTGAAAGCGCTGGGTTTTGAAGTCACCACCGGCGTCGGCAAGACCGGCGTCGTCGGCGTGCTCAAGAACGGCGCTGGGCCGACCGTCTGGTTCCGCGCCGACATGGATGCCAACGGCGGCGTCCGCGAAACCACCGGGCTGCCATGGGCGGCGAAGGGCCCGCAGCGGCTCGCCGACGGCAGCGAAGTCGATGTCATGCACGCCTGCGGCCATGACGGCCATATCACCTGGCTGCTCGGGCTGGCGAAGGCGATGGTGACGCTTAAAGCGGACTGGTCGGGAACGCTGGTGGTCTATGCGCAGCCCGCCGAGGAGATCGGCATGGGCGCGCAGGCGATGGTCGATGACGGGCTATGGACGCGCGGTTTCCCCAAGCCCGACTATGCGCTGAGCAGCCATGCGGTGCCGGGGGCGGTGGGCTTTGTCGCCAACACCGCGGGCGTGCGCATGGCGGGCACCGACCAGCTCGATATCGTCTTCAAGGGCAAGGGCGGCCATGGCTCGGCGCCCGAGCTATCGATCGATCCGGTGGTCATGGCGGCGCAGGCGATCCTGTCGTACCAGACGATCATCAGCCGCAATGTCGATCCGCAGTCGGCCGCGGTGCTGACCGTCGGCGCGGTGCAGGCCGGGCGCGACAACAACGTCATCCCGTCGACCGCGACGCTGATGCTCAACCTGCGCTGGCTGCAAAAGCCGGTGCGCGAGCAGATGCTGACGCGCATCGATGAGGTCAACAAGGGCGTGGCGATT
>CALMPZ010000624.1 GCA_937871645.1 uncultured Polymorphobacter sp. | reverse complement strand
GGAAGCTGGGGTCCATCGTCGCCGCATGGGCCCCAGCTTCCGCTGGGGATGCGAATTCAATCGGGTGCAGGCGTCACGCCTGCCCGCCGGAGGCACTTTTGACTGCTTCCAAGTTACTTCCCGGCCTTAGACAGCCGGCTTTTCCGGCCCCAACTCGCCTTCCCATTTCGCCACAACCGCCGTCGCCACCGCATTGCCGACGACGTTCGTCGCGCTGCGGCCCATGTCGAGGAAGTGATCGACCGCGAGGATGAGCAGCAGCCCGGCCTCGGGAATGTTGAAGAAGCTCAACGTCGCGGCGATGACCACCAGGCTGGCACGCGGGACGCCGGCCATGCCCTTGCTGGTCACCATCAGCAAAAGCAGCATGGTGATTTCCTGCCCGAGTGACAGATCGATGCCGTACGCCTGCGCGATGAAGATGGTGGCAAAGCTGCAATACATCATCGAGCCATCGAGGTTGAACGAATAGCCCAGCGGCAGCACGAAGCTGGCGATGCGCGGCGGCACGCCGAAGCGTTCGAGCGCCTCCAAGGTCTTGGGATAGGCGCTTTCCGAACTCGCGGTGGCGAACGCCAGCAGGAACGGCTCGCGGATTGCTTTGCTCAGGCCGAGGATGCGCGGCAGCCCGATGACCACCGCACCGGCCGCCAGCAGCAAAATCCACAGCATACCGAGGCTGAGGTAGAAGCCGCCGATGAACTTGCCGAAGGTGACGAGGATGCCCAGCCCCTCGGTGGCGACTGCGGCGGCGACTGCGGCAAACACCGCGAACGGCGCGAAGTTCATCACATAGCCGGTAATCTTGAGCATCAGCTGCGCCACCGCATCGAGCAGGTGCGTCAGCGGCTTGCCGGTATCGCCCAGCGCCAGCAGCCCGACGCCGGCAAACACCGAAAACACCACGATCTGCAGGATCTCGTTGGTCGCCATCGCCTCGAAAATCGACTTGGGCACCAGATGCGTGACGAAATCCTTGAGGCTGAACGCTGCGGTCTGGATCCCCGAACTCGCGCTCACCGGCGGCACCAGCCCGACGCCGACGCCGGGCTGCAACCAGTTGACCATGATCAGCCCGAGCGTGATCGACACCAGCGACGCCGCGATGAACCAGCCGAGCGTCCGCCCGAACATCCGCCCCAACGCGCTGCCGTCGCCCATGTGCGCGATGCCCACCGTCAAGGTCGACAGCACCAGCGGCGCGATGATCATCTTGATCAGCCGCAGGAACAGGTCGGTCACAATCGACAGATAGTGGGCGACCTCCTTCGCGACGTCGGGCGACGCGGCATAGGCATTGACCGCCCAGCCGGTGAACAGCCCCGCCACCAGCGCCGCCAGAATGTAATAGGTCAGGCGCTTGCCCATGCACGGTTCCCCTGTCTCGACGCGGCGCATGGCGGCGCGTGCCCCACGGTTAGCGTGGAACGCGCGCGAACGCCATATGCGTGACACGCGCGCGCGGCACGCTATGGTGGCGCGCATGACCGAAATGCCCGCATCCGCCGCCCCCGCCGACTGGCGCCGCCACCTGCCGCCGGGCGTGCGCCCCTATGCCCAGCGTGCGCCGATCGGCGCGCTGCTGCTCGGCATTTCGTCGGGGTTTCCGTTCGCGATGATCGGCGCGACGCTGACGACGCGGCTGGCCGAAGCCGACATCGAGAAAAAGGCGGTGACGGCGTTCGCGCTCGCCTTCCTGATGTACAATTTCAAATTCCTGTGGGCGCCGGCCATCGACCGCGTGCGGATTCCCGTATTGGCCAACGCCATCGGCCAGCGCCGGGCCTGGCTGGTGGTGGTCGCTGCCGCTGTCATGGCGGCAGTGGCGTGGCTGGGGCTGGCGAACCCGCAGACATCGCTGTCGACCGTGGTCGCCGCGACATTGTGCGTGGCGTTCGCCGGCGCGACCTATGACATCGTCATCGACGCATTCCGCATCGAGACGCTGACCCCCGAACAGCTCGGCGTCGGATCGGGGATGTCGCAATATGGCTGGCGCATCGGTGCATCGGCGGCGGGCGCGCTGGCGCTGGTCATCGCCGCGCGCGCCGGCTGGAGCACCGCCTATGTCGCCGCGACGCTGTTCGCGC
>CALMPZ010000623.1 GCA_937871645.1 uncultured Polymorphobacter sp. | reverse complement strand
GGGGCCGCCACCACCGGTTCGTGCGAAGAACGGACAAACCGCCCAGTGCTTTTCGGCGCAGGTCGCCTTGAGATACCAGTTGCCCGGTCCGTCATCGATCGACTTGGCCAGCGCGAACGGCAGCCGCTTGGGTGCCACGCTGGCCGATCCGAAACTGACGACCGATAGCGCCACGACCAGCACCATACCGGCAACATAGGGCACGACCACCCAGGCGAACCGGCGCCACGACCAAGGCGCCGTGCCGCGCCAGCGTTCGAACAACAATTCGGCAACCGCCGCCGCAACAATCAGCCCGATGATCGGGATATGGCTGGCGTGCGCGGCGACCGCGAAGGTCACGACACTCGCCACTGCAGCACGCGCCACGCGCTGCCGGTGCAACGGCGCAAACGTCAGGATCAGCAGCGCCAGAATTGCCGCGCCGGCAAAGATGTCGGGCATCGCATAGCTGACAAACCACGGTGCCGAGGTCGCGGTTGCGACGAAAAGCGCCGCCAACGCCTCGTCACGCGGCGACGCGCGTGGTGCCCGGATCCGCCAGAACTGCCAGATCAGCAAGGTCACCACCAGCGCGTTGACCGCGATCAGCGCGTGCATCCGGTAGCCGGGCGCCGAAGTCGCGGCCGCGAACAGGCTATAGGCGATGGCGCGAATCGACACGACGCTGGTGACGCGCGGCGGCGCCGGTACACCAGCCTTCGCGGCAGGCTTTTCGCCGGTTGTCGAAAGCTTGGACGCAATTTTGTCGCTGGCAATCGCGAACGCCTTGGTTCCGGTGCTCAGATAGCCGGCGCTATCGAAGAAATAGGCCGGGCGTTGCTGCACCATCGCTGGCCACAGCAAGGCCACCGCCAACAACAGCATCGACCCGAAAATCTGCAGCCGCGCGCGCAGCGTATGCGCCGGCAAGCGCGACGCGGCGTCGGCATTTGTTGGCGATACGGCAGCGGTTCGGGGTTCCAGTGTCGGCATCCTTGGTCACATGGTCACAAGCACGGCGTCGCAAGCTAATCGCACAATGTCCGTTACGGTCGTAGTGCAAAGTTGCAGCGGCTGCATACAAAGGCTAGCCGGATTTTCGTGCATTGTGGGTAAAATGCTGCACACGCGAAGAATTGCGTCGACAACAGGGTGCCATTGTCACGCCGGCGCGCTATAGAGGCGTCGACCAACCGGGGGTAAAGCTTTGACAGGGCAGGTTGAACATTCGGAAAGCGCGGCTGCGAACAGCGTGGCCAAAGCGCCATCGCTGGCGGTTTCGGTCGTCATTCCGGCGTATAATGAACAGAATGCCGTCAAGGCGACGGTCGACAGCGTGCGCGCCGTGCTGACCGCAGCGGGCATTGCCCATGAAATCATCGTCGTCAACGACGGTTCGAGCGACGACACGCTGGCCCGCGCGCGCGAAACCGATGCGCGTGTCGTCAACTTCCCCAACAACGGCGGCTATGGCCGCGCGCTCAAGGCCGGCATTGCGGTCAGTACCGCGCCGCTGGTCGCGATTCTCGATGCCGATGGCACCTATCCGGCGAAATATCTGCCCGAAATGATCGCGATGGCGGGCTATAACGACATGGTGGTCGGTGATCGCGGCGCCGCGATGAAGGGCGTGCCGCTGATTCGCAAGCCGGCGAAATGGGTCTTGAACAACCTCGCCAGCGTGCTCGCCGGCCACGAAATTACCGACCTGAACTCGGGCCTGCGGGTGTTCCGGCGTGAGCCGCTCGAACAGTTCGTGCCGCTGCTGCCCGAGGCGTTTTCGTTCACCACGACCGTCACGCTATGCATGCTCGCGACCGGCCAGCGCGTGTCATACCTGCCGATCGAATACGGCAAGCGCGTCGGCGTATCGAAAATCCGCGCTACCGACTTCTTCCGCTTCATGTTCCTCGTCTGCCGGCTGACGGTGTATTTCCAGCCGCTGCGCGTGTTCATGCCGCTGGGTGCGTTGCTGTTCGTGATGGGGGTGCTCAAGGGCATCTATGACATTTATGTCGACAACCTCTCCGAAACCGCAGTGCTCGGCCTGCTGGGTGCGGTGATGATCTGGTCGCTCGGTCTGCTTGCCGACATGCTGTCGCGGCTCAACCTGCGGCCATCGGTCAAGGCCGCGCCGAAATGGGAGGCGCCCGACGCATGAGCGTCGCTGCCAAGCCTGCCCGAAAGATACCCGTCATCTGGCTGGTTCGCGTCGGCGTCAGCGCCGTCGTACTGGCGCTGATCTTCTATTTCGTGCCGTTCAAGCAAGTCTGGGCCACGGCACGCGCACTGTCGCCGGCGCTTTGGCTCGCGGCACTCGCGCTGTTCCTGCTCGGCCATGCAGCTGCCGCAGCCAAGTGGCGCCTGCTCATCGGCCCCGGCATCGGCTTTGCTGCGGCGTTTCGCGCGCATCTTGCCGGGCTTGCCGCGAATCTGGCGCTGCCGGGCGTTGCCGGCGGCGATGTCGTGCGCGCCGGACTGGTGATGCCGCAGGCACATGACAAGGCGCAGCTCGCCATCGGCTCGGTTGCCGACCGGTTGCTCGATACGGTCGGCCTGCTGCTGATTGCGCTCGTGGGCGCCTATGTCGCCTGGCGTCCCGAACTTGGCGATCCGCAAGCGCTACGGCTGCTGATGCTTACGGGCGTCGGCGCAGTCATCATCGGCTTTGCGGTGGCGATCCCGCTCGACCGTGCAATGACGCGCCGCAGCGGCGGCAAGGTCTTCAAACTGGTGGCGCGCGTCGTTGCGGTGGTGGCCGATCTGGCGCGCACGCCGGGACTGCTGCTCGCCTGCCTAGCCATCTCGATGGCGGTGCAATGCCTGTTCATCCTGATCAACGTTGCCTTCGCGCAGGCCGCCCATGTCGAGGCGCCGGTTGCCGCGTGGTTCTACGCCTGGTCGACCGCGAAGATCATCGCCATCGCGCCGATCAGCCTCGGCGGGCTCGGCGTGCGCGAAGCCAGCATGGCGGCATTGATGAAGCCGTTCGGTGCCGATCCGGCGCAGGTCGTGGCGATCGGGCTGGTGTGGCAGACGGTGCTCTATGCCAGCGGATTGATTGGCTTTCTGGTGCAATTGCGCTGGCCCTCCCCTAAACTGACAAAGCTGGAACAGGTGCATGAAGGCTGACGCTGCCAAACCCCGCGTGACCATCCTCGGTGCCGGCCCGGCGGGCGTCGGTGCGGCGCTGATGCTGGCGAACAGCGGCAAGGCGCAGTCAATCGTCGCGCTCGAACGCGCCCCGCGCGTCGGCGGCAACTCGGGTAGCTTCGACATCGAGGGCATCCACTGCGATTTCGGCAGCCACCGCCTCCACCCGGCCAGCGAGCCGCACATTCTGGCGATGATCCAGGATGCCGTCGGCCCCGACCTGCTGTGGCGCCCGCGCCATGGCCGAATCCGGTTACAGAAGCGCTGGATTCACTTCCCGCTCAAGCCCGTCGATCTGGTGCTCAAACTGCCCAAGGGCTTCACCTTTTCGCTGTTCTGGGACGCCGCGACGAAGAAGCTGCGCCGCAAACCCGAAGGCCCCGAAACATTTGCGAGCGTGCTGCTCACCGGCCTCGGCCCGGCGATGAGCGAGAGTTTCTATTTCCCCTACATGCGCAAGCTCTGGGCGCTGCCGCCCGAGGAACTTGCGGTGACCTTGGCGCAGAAGCGCATTTCGGGCAGCTCGGTCGGCAAGATCGTCAAGAAGATTCTCGGCCAGGTGCCGGGCCTGAAGAAGCCGATGACCGGCGGGTTTTTCTACCCGCGCAAGGGTTTCGGCCAGATCAGCGACGCACTGCGCGCTCGCGCCGAAGCCCGCGACGCGCGCTTCGAACTCGATGCCGCGGTCAGCGCCGTCGAACACAAGGACGGCAAGGTGACCGCGGTGCGCTGGAAGCGCGGCGACACTGAAACGCGCGTCGAAAGCGATGTCGTCTGGTCGACGCTGCCGATTACCGCGCTGGTCAAGATGATGGACCCGCCGGCGCCGCCCGAAGTCGCGGCGGCGGCCGCGCGCATCCGCTACCGCGGCATGATCCTCATCTACCTCGTGCTCGAAACGCAGCAGTTCACCGAATATGACGCGCACTATTTCCCCGAAATCGCGGTGCCGATCTCGCGGCTTTCGGAGCCCAAGAATTATTCGGCGAGCACCGAACCCCAAGGCGTCACCATCCTGTGCGCCGAACTGCCGTGCGACCCGCACGAGCCGTTGTGGGCGCTGAGCGACGACGAACTCGGCGCCAAGCTGTGCGAATGGCTCGGCGGCGTCGGGCTGCCGGTAACCGCCAAGGTCCGCGCCACGCACACCAGGCGGCTGGGCTATGCCTATCCGGTCTATGACCGCAGCTTCGAGGGCGATCTCGCGGTCATGGACAAGTGGATCGAGGGCTTCACCGGCCTGCTGACCTTCGGGCGCCAGGGACTGTTCGCGCACGACAACACCCACCATGCGCTGGCCATGGCGCATGGCGCGGTCGATTGCCTGAACCCCGACGGCAGCTTCGACAGCGCCAAGTGGCACGACTATCGCGCCGTTTTCGAAACGCATGTTGTCGAGGACTGATGTCGGGGCTGGTGCTCACCTATCATTCGATCTCGGCGAACGCCGGGCCGACGAGCATTGCGCCCGCCACCTTTGCGATGCAAATGGCAGAGCTTGCCGACGCCGGCTATGCGAGCCAGCGCCTCGATGATTTCGGGCGCTGGTGGGACGGTGCGCCGGCGGACAAGGCGGTGCTGATCACCTTCGATGATGCGTTCGCCGACTTTGCCGACACTGCCGCGCCGATTCTGGCGCAGCACGGTTTCAGCGCGCTGGTGTTCGTGCCGACCGCACGCATCGGCGGGTCGGAAGACTGGGAGGGCGCCGATGTGCCGCCGCGCCGGTTGATGGCCGCGAACGATATTGCCGCCCTGGCGCAAGCCGGGTTCGAATTTGGCGGGCATAGCCGCACTCACGCCAACCTGACACGCATCGACACGGCGGCCTGCGAACGCGAAGTCGCCGATTGTGCGCCCGAACTGGCGGCGTGGACCGACGCTCCCGTCTCCAGCTTTGCCGCCCCCTATGGCGCGGTCAACGCAGCGGTCGTTGCCACTATCGCGCGGCACTACCGCTTCGGTTTCGGCACGCGATTGGGACGCGCGCAGCAGCGCCGCGACGCGCACGATCTGCCGCGCATCGAGATGCATTATTTCCGCGACCGCCGGCACTGGCGCGGGCTGCTCGACGGCCGCAATGGCTATCTGCGCGTCCGCCAGGGGCTGCGGACCTTGCGTGAAAAACTGGGAGGCGGGTTTGGCTGACGCAGGCAAAGGCAGCCAGGACAGCCTGTTGCGGCGGCTGCTTTCCCCGCGCCAACGCGCGTGGATCGGCAGCATGCGGCGCAAGTACGGCCTGCAATGGCCGCGCCGCGGCAGTGTGGCGTTCGGCGACCTGCGCCGCGTTACCCCGGTCAGCGCCAGCTTCGGCATGGAGCGCGGCCGGCCGATCGACCGCCACTATATCGAGGCGTTCCTGGCAACCAATGCCGACGCGATCCGCGGCCGCACGCTCGAACTCGGCGACCCGTTCTACATCAACAAATACGGCCAGGGCCGCGTCTCCCAGCCCGAAGTACTGCACTATGTCGAAGGCAACCCCGACGCCACGATCGTCGCCGACCTGACCAACGCGCCGCACATTGCCGACAACAGCTTCGACTGCATCATCTTCACCCAGACGCTGCAGATGATCTGGGACATGAACGCCGCGCTCGACACGCTGCACCGCATCCTTAAGCCCGGCGGCGTGCTGCTGCTGACGACCTCGGGCATCTCCAAGATCGGCCGCCGGCTCGGCCGCGACGATTGGGGCGAATATTGGCGGCTGACCGCGCCGGCTGTCGAACGGCTGGCCGCCGAGCGCTTCCCCGGATCGACCGCGGTCGTGACGCCGTACGGCAATGTGCTGTCGGCAACCGCCTATCTGCAGGGGCTGGCGCTCGAGGAGCTCGAACCCGACGAGCTGGATTTCTGCGACCCCGATTTCGAGGTCATCATCGGCGCGCGTATCACCAAGGCCGCAGTTTCGAAGGCAGCGGCATGAAACGCGCCGTTTTGCTCGATACGTCGGTCGCCTCGACCAACATCGGTGACCAGATCATCATGGAAGCGGTGCGCGAACAGCTCGACCGGCCATTGAAGGACGTGCTCGTCGCCAGCGTCGCCAGCCATGACACAATGGGCGCCAAGGGCCGCGCGATGGTGCAGGCCGCCGACCTGGTGGTGGCGGGCGGGTCGAACCTGATTTCCTCGCACCAGTGGCTGCGCTCGGTATGGCGGCTCAGTCCACGCGATGCGTTTCTGGGCATGAACGTCGTACTGATGGGAGTTGGCTGGTACCAGCACCAGATGAAGCCGGATCCGTACACGCGCTGGCTGCTGCGCCGCGTGCTGCACCCCACCGCGCTACATTCGGTGCGCGATTCGCAGGCGCAGGCGATGCTCGCCGCGATCGGCATCACCAACACCGTCAACACCGGCTGCCCGACGCTGTGGAATCTGTCGCCCGAGCGTTGCGCCGCCCTGCCGCGCGCGCGTGCCGACGAAGTGGTGACGACGCTCAACACCTACATCCCCGACCGCGCCGCCGATGGCCGGCTAATCGAAACGCTGCGGTCGCGCTACAAGGTCATCCACGCCTGGGTGCAGACTGCCGAGGACCATGACTGGCTGCGCAGCTTCGGCGACGATATCCGCATCCTCGAACCCAGCCTGTCGGCGTATGACCGGCTGCTGCGCGAAGCGCCGAGCCTCGACTATGTCGGCAACCGCCTCCACGGCGGCATCCGCGCGCTGCAGCATGGCCGCCGCGCCATCATCGTCGAAATCGACAACCGCGCGCAGGAAATGGGACGCGACTTCAACCTGCCGACGGTGGCGCGCGATGATTTTGCGCGGTTGGAAGCGATGATCGACGGCGATCTGGCGATTGCCGTGACCCCGCCGGTCGAGGCCATCGCGCGCTGGAAATCCTCGCTGGTGTCGACGCTCGAGGCCGGTCGTGGTCGCTGAGGAACCGGTCAGCCGCAACGAATGGTTGGCGCTAGCCGCGATTCTGCTGCTGGCGCTGGTGCTACGGGTCATCGGGCTCAACGCGCAACTTTGGTATGACGAAATCCTGACGCTGACCGACTTTGTCCGCAAACCTTATGGTGAGCTCGTCGGCGACTTCTCGTCGCTCAACAACCACATGTTCTACTCGCTGCAGGCCCGCGCCTCGATGCTGGTTTTCGGCGAAAGCGCCTGGGCGCTGCGGCTGCCGGCGATGCTTTACGGCGTCGCCAGCCTGGTGGTGCTGTGGCTCATCGGCCGCGAGGCTGCCGGCCGGCGTGCCGCGCTGCTCGCCGTGCTGCTGCTGGCGATTTCGTACCATCATGTCTGGTTCTCGCAGAACGCGCGTGGCTATACCGCGCTGCTGTTCTGGACATCGCTTGCGACTTTGCTGCTGGCGCGCGGGCTGCGCACGCCGCGCCTTAGCCTGTGGACGGGCTACGCGGTCTGCGTCGCCGCGGCAATGTACACGCATCTGTCGGCGGGGTTTTTCTTCGCCGCGCATGCGCTGGTCTATGTCGTCGTCTGGCTGCGCGGACAGCGCGACTGGCGCCCGGTTTACGGCTTCGTCCTCGGCGGACTTCTGACCATGCTGCTGCATCTGCCGCTTTATGCGCAGGTGCTCAAGGCGATGAATGTCGTGTCGTCGGGCAAGACCAGCTCGGCAATGGCCGAATGGGTCAATCCGCTGCGGACGCTGCGCGAAATCACCGCAAGCCTCGACAGTTTCGGCCCGCTGGCGCCACTGGCACTCGGCGGCGCGTTGCTGCTCGTCGGGCTCGGCATCAACGCGATGCGGCGGCGCGCGCCAGTCATTGTCGCGGTCTATCTGCTGTCGATTCCGATGGCACTGGCCTTGCTGGTGGCGCTCGATTTCCGCATCTGGCCGCGCTATTTCTTCGTCGATATCGGCTTCGTCTTCCTGTGCGTCGCTGCCGGTGCGGTAGCACTCGCCGATTGGCTCGCGGCGCGCATCGGGCGGCCTAACCTCGCCAACGCACTGCTGGTGGCGGGCACGCTGGTGATGGTGGCGGCATCTTCGCTCCTGCTGGTACGCAACTATGCGCGGCCCAAACAGGACTTCGCCGGGGCGCTGGCGCTGATCGCGGCGCAACGCGCGCCGGACGATGTCGCGACCTCGATCGGGTTGGCGAGCGCGCCGCTCAAATCCTATCTCGCACCCGGCTGGCCGGGCATCGCGACCGAGGCCGATCTGAACGCGCTGGACAAGCAGGGCACGTGGATCGTCACGGCGTTCGATGACCATGTCTTGGCGGGCCAGGAAGCAACCATGGCGCGTATCGCGCGTGAATATAATCTTGCTGCTTCGTTCGACGGCACGCTTGGCGGCGGCACCGTCAAGGTATATCGCAAAACCGCAGAGGCGGAATTGAAGGAGACCTCAAAGTGAAACAGGCCGATGCCCAGGCGATCGTTTTCGGCGGCGAGCATTCGATCCTCGACGACTATGCCGGCCGCGACGCCATCCTCGCCAAGCTACACGACGCTTTTGGCGCCGGCGTCGAGGCGCTCGCCGGGCCGCAGGCACGTGCCGGGATCGAGCGCGACGGGCTGCGCAGCCTGCACAAGCACTTCCCCGTCGAAAAGGTGCGCCTGCTCGAAGATTTCATCCAGAAGCGCATCCGCGACGACCTCTACTACTGGGCGTATGAAGTCGGCCATGACACGATCGGGCTGGCCGACCCCTTCTATGTCGACATGCTGATCGTGCTGCGTATCCACTACCCGCAACTCGTGGCGCGCGTCGGCGGCAAGGAAGAGCTACCCGCGACCGACTGGGAAGAGCGGCTGCGCCTCATCAAGGCCGGGGTGCGCCGGCCATCGATCTTCCTCAATCAGGTCACCCGTCGCATTCGCAAGCGCGCCAAGATCGCCGCACACCAGATTGAATTCGATGCCGACAGCTATCATGGCGATCTGCCGTCGTTGGCGCGCAGCCATGGCCCCCACATCGACACCTGGTATGGCCACAGCTATGACGGCTTCAACGTCTGGCTGTCGATCGATGGCGTCAACACCGGCAACACCGTCATCCTGTACCCCGAACTGTTCGGTAACCGCGTCGATTATGATCCCAAGAGCATGTATCTGGCGCCCGGCATCAACCTGCCGGCGCCGACCAAGGTCGACTTGAAGCCCGGCCAGTTGCTGCTGTTCAACCCCGAAATGCTCCACGGCACGCACGTCAACATTTCGGACGATACCCGCGTCGCGCTGACCATGCGCATCAACCCCAACGCGCCGCGCTTCAACGACAATGCGCCGTTCAATGCCGAACATTGGTATTCGAGTCCCGCACTGGCGCGCCGCGATTTCGCCGACATCACGCTGTTTCCGGCCGACAAGTTCCACGGCGAACCGTCGGTCGGCCAGACCCCGGTGCCGGCCGATCCGCACACGCGCCACCTGACCTTGGCCGAGGCGCCGGCAGCATCGGGCGAAACACGCCTGTGCGCGACCGCCGACCTGCCCGCCGGCGACAAGCTCGCGGTCGATGGCCCAGGGCTCAAGCTGTTGCTGGTGCGCAGTCCCGAAGGCCTGCGTGCCTATGACCGGCGCTGCCCGCACCGCATGGTCGACCTCGCTGACGGCCACCACGATGCGACGCAGATTTTCTGTCCGGGCCACGGCATCGCCTTCAGCCTGACCGACGGCAAATCGGCGTGCGACGCCTTCAAGCTGCGCAGCTACCGCGTCACCGAACGCGACGGCGCGATCTGGCTGGTGCGCGGCGTTGCAGCTGCCGAGGCGACGGCCGACGCCAGCGCCTGACATGGTGAACCCGCAGCCTGTACCGCCGCTGCGGGTCGCCCCATTGCGGGTCGCACTCGTCACGACCTTCTATCCGCCATGCAATTTCGGCGGTGACGGACGCTATGTCCGCAGTTTCGCACACGCACTCGCGCGTGCCGGCTGCGAAGTCGAAGTCATCTATGACGCCGATGCCTGGTGCGCGATGACCGGTCACAGCGAAATCCCGCCGCCGCTGCCCGAGCCGCCCGGCGTCACCGTCCACCGGCTGTCGAGCCGTTGGCCGACGGGCTCGGCCATGCTGACGCAACAGACCGGCACGCCGGTCGTCCAGAAGGCGGCGATCAAGGCGCTGCTCGACCGCGGCTTTGACGTCATCCACTATCACAACACCTCGCTGATCGGCGGCCCCGGCGTCTGGGCGCTCGGCGACGCCGTCAAGCTGCATACCGCGCACGAACATTGGCTGGTCTGCGCCAATCATGTGCTGTGGCGCTACAACCGCGAGCTGTGCGACGCACGCGACTGCTTCAAATGCTCGATGACGTTCCACCGGCCGCCGCAGCTGTGGCGTTCCACCGGCGTGCTCGAACGCGAAGCCGCGCATGTCGACGCATTCATCGCGCTCAGCCACTCGGTCGCCGAAAACCACCGCGCCTTCGGCTTCACGCGTGAAATGCGCGCCATGGCGTCGTTCCTGCCCGCTGACGAGACCGAAGCGAAAGGCGCCGGCACACCGGCACCGCACCCGCGGCCGTACTTCCTGTTCGTCGGGCGGCTGGAAGTCATCAAGGGGCTGCAGGACGTCATTCCGGCGTGGGATGAGACAATCCCCGCCGACCTGCTGATTGCCGGCGAAGGCACTTACGGCGCCGAACTGCGCGCGCTCGCGGCGGGCAAGTCCAACGTGCATTTCCTTGGCCAGGTCGATCCGGCCAACCTGCCGGCGCTTTACCGCAACGCCCGTGCGCTGATTGCTTGCTCGCTGTGTTACGAAGTCTTCCCGATGGTGGCGCTCGAAGCCTTTCGCGAGGCCACGCCGCTGATCGCCCGCGACCTTGGCCCCTATGCCCAGATACTCGACGAAAGCGGCGGCGGGCTGCTGTTCACCGACGCCGCGACGCTGCGCAACGCCGTCACCGCGCTCGCCACCGACACGGCGCTGCGCGACCGGCTCGGCACCGCCGGCCAGGCCGCGACGGCAACGCGCTGGAGCGAAGCGACGGCAATGCGTGACTATCTGGCGCTGGTGCGTGAAGTCGCCACGCATCGCGGTCGTTCTGAAACAGTTGCCAGAGTAGATGCGCTGGTAGATGGGCTCGGCATCAACGCGCCGGGTGTTTGAAACGGCGCTGCGCTGCTATGCTGCGCGCGCACGGGCAGTCGAGGGGATTCGAAGATGGCAAGCAAGGTCGGACAAAACATCGAAGCGGGCAATGCGGCGTGGAGCTTCGGCGGCAGCGTCGCGGACACCTTCGTCGACCACATCCGCCATTCGGTACCGCTCTACGAAGAAGGCCACGACCTGACCTGCCAGCTCAGCGACTGGTTCCTGTCGCCGACCAGCACCGCCTATGAAATCGGCACCTCGACCGGCGAACTGCTGAAGAAGCTGGCGCTGCACAACGCCCACCGCGTCGGCGCCAAATTCATCGGCATGGACGTCGAGGCACCGATGGTCGCCAAGGCGCGTGCGCATTGCGCCGACGTGCCGAGCATCACGATTCTGGAGGAGGATGGCCGCAATTTCGCGTTCGAAAAGGCCGACCTCATCATCTCCTACTACACGATGCAGTTCATCCCGCCGCGCGACCGCCAGCAATTGTTCGACCGCATCTACGAAGCGCTCAACTGGGGCGGCGCGTTCATCATGTTCGAAAAGGTCCGCGCCCCCGATGCGCGCTTCCAGGACATTGCCGTCGGGCTCTACAATGAATTCAAGCTGCGCCAGGGCTTCGACGAGAAGGAAATCGTCGGCAAGACGCGCAGCCTCAAGGGCATCCTCGAACCGTTCTCGACCGAAGGCAATTTCGGCCTGATGCGCCGCGCGGGGTTCGAAGACATCACCACGGTCAGCAAATATATCTGCTTCGAAGGCTATCTCGCAATCAAATAGCCCGAGCACGCGCGCATGACCACGCCCGTCGCAACGCTGTGGCGCAAGCTCGCCGGCAGCGGCACCAAGTTCTTCCGCGACTATATCGTGCTCGCCGGCGGGCAGGTCATCGCCAAGCTGCTCGGCTTTGCGGCGTTCGCCTGGCTGGCGCGCGTGCTTGACCCTGTCGACTATGGTGCGGTCGAATATGTCGTCGGGCTGGCAGTGTTTTTCGCGATGCTGGTCGATGGCGGGCTCAACGTCATCGGCACGCGCCGCGTTGGCCGCGACCCTGACGAATTGGCGCTGCTGGCATTCCAGATTCCGGCCGCACGACTACTGTTGGCGCTTGCCGCTGTGCCGCTGATGATGCTCATCGCCACGCAGTTGATGAAGACTACAATACCGGTGGCACTGGTCTGGCTGTTCGCACTCAGCCTGCTGATCACGCCGTGGCGCCAGCAGTGGCTGTTCCAGGCGACCGAGCGCATGGCTGCCACCGCCATCGCCGACATGCTGCGCATGGGCGTTTTCGCTGCGCTGATCTGGACACTGGTGCGCGCGCCCGGCGACATGCTGGCGGTCGGCTGGGCCGAAATCGCCGCAGTCAGCGCGATGACGCTGTATTGCCTGGCCGTCCAGCACCACCGCATCGCGCGCATCCGGCTGCGCGGCTCGTTCGCCGGCTTCGGCGCATTGCTGCGCGAAGGCGCAGCGGTCGGGTCGACCAATCTGGTCTGGGCACTCAACCAATATGCGCCGCTGTTCCTGATCGGGGCGTTGATCGGCGGCGTCGCCACCGCATGGTTTGCCGCCGCGTCGCGCATCGTCACCTCGCTGGTGACGTTCAGCAACCTGTATCACTTCAACCTCTACCCGTCGGTAGCACGCAACTATGCCCGCAACGACGGCTCACTCGGTATTCTGCTGGCGCGGTCGCTGCGCGTCACCGGCTGGGGCGCGACCTTCCTCGCGCTGGTACTGACGGTGTTCGCGACGCCGATCATCCGCCTCGCGCTCGGCCCCAAACTGCTCGACGCCGCGCCCTTGCTCGCGGTGATGGCGTGGATGGTGCCAATCACCATCTGGTCGGGGCATGCGCGCTGGGGACTGGCGGCCGCCGGCGCGCAGACGCGCGTGCTGTGGTCGCAGTGCATCGGGCTGGCGACAACGGTCGTGCTGGCGCTGGCGCTTGGTCACGCATTCGGCGCCATCGGCTATGCCATCGCCTCGCTCGCCGGCTTCGTGATGGTCTGGGCGTCAGCCCACCGCTTCGCCCGGCTGTGGGGGTGCGCGCCGCCGTCGTTCCGGCTGGTGCTGCCGCCGCTGGCGTTGGCGGGCGCCATCATCGCGCTCAACTTGCTGGTGCCGCTGTCAACGCTGCTGGCGCTGGCCAGCGTCGCAGCCTATGCAGCGCTGGCACCATTGCTCGACCGCAAGCTGATCGCCGACATCATCTTGCTCGGCGGCACCAAGCGCAACTACGGCACCAAGGAGAGTTCGTCCCGATGACCCTGCTGCGACAGATCCACCGCTGGGCGGGCATCGTGCTCGCCGCACTGCTCATCGTCATTGCACTGTCGGGCGCGGTGGCGGCGTTCCGCGGCGATTTTGTCCGGGCCGCGCTGCCTGCCGCGCGTGGCGCACCCGTCACACCGGCACAACTCGGCCCCGGGCTCGACCGCTTCGCCGCCGCGCACCCCGATGTGCTGGTTTCGGCAAAGCTCGCGCCCTATGACCTGCCGCTGAGCGCGGCGTTCCTGCAAGGCGGCGAACGCGCCTGGGTCGATGCCGATGGCCAGGTCGCCGAACGCTGGCGCGGCACGCGCGGCATCGGTGAATGGGCGCTGCAACTGCATCACAAGCTTCTGCTCGGCGAAACCGGCGAGATCATCACCGGCGTCGTCGGCATTGCGGCGCTGCTGATGGTGGTCAGCGGGCTGATCGTCTACTGGCCGCTGCGCCGCGGCTTTTCGTGGCGGCTATGGCCGGCGTCGGGCAAACGGCTGGCGCTGCTCAAAAGCCATCGCAACCTGGCGCTGGTGCTGGCGCTGCCGTTGCTGCTGCAATTCACCAGCGGCGCCGCGATGGTGTTCGAAAAATCGATCGGCAAGCTCCCGGGCTTTGCCATGCCCAAGGCACCGACCGTCACTGCCGCAGGCCCCGCCAACTGGAGCGCGATCATCGCGGTGGCACAGGGCGCGACGCCAGGCGGCACGGTGCGCGCCGTCGCGGCACCGCGCAGTCCCGACCGTCCCTATAGCGTCAACGTCCAGCAGCCCGGCGACATCAACCCCGAAGGCGCGACGCGCGTGTTCGTCGCCGGCGGCGAAGTCGTCGGCATTGCCGACCCGGCGCAGCACGGCGCCGGGCCGCGGCTGCTGACATCGATGATGGGCGTGCATACGCTGAACTATATCGGCGGCTTGCCGGCGCAACTGCTGCTGGCGCTGCTGGGCGTGCTGCTGGCTGCTGTCGCGGCGATGGGCGGACTGGCCTGGTTGCGGTCGCCGCGCAGGTCGTCGGTAAAAGGCTGATATTGCAGTTTTTTGAACAGTTGCCGGCTTGATTGGCGGCGCTAGACTCGCTGGCGGTGCTCGGCTAGCTTCGATTTTTGACCAAGGGAGCCAAACCTCATGAGCATCTTCACCGCAATCAAGGAAAAGATTTTCGGCAAGGCGCCG
>CALMPZ010000622.1 GCA_937871645.1 uncultured Polymorphobacter sp. | reverse complement strand
CGCATCGCCGCTACAGCACCGGGGTTCCGGTGCCGACGATGCGGTCGCGGCAGATCCAGCCAATCAGCGCATAGCGGCTGTCGAAGCCGTCCTTGTGGGGCGTGCCGGCGAAATAGCAGCCGTGCGGGATGACCCCGACCGGGCCCAAGGCCAGTGGCTCGCCTTTGCGCGAATGCGTCTTGGCGATAGCGACTGCATGGCCATTGACGAAGAAGGTGCGACCGTCGCGGGTGACGGTGTCGCCGCCGACGCCATAGACCAGCTTGCCGAACAGCTGGGGCTTGCTGCCGAAATTGCGCGTCAGCACATCCGAAACCGGCGGACGGAAGAAGATCAGCGCCCCGCGCGTGGGTGGTGCTTTGGTTTCGAGGACGAAAGCCCAGTTGGGCAGCGACGGCGAGGTGTTGATGAGAAAGGCATGGCTCGCCTTCCAGGCACTGATTCCCTGGAACAGCGCGATGCCGCCGAAGATGAGGATGACGCCCGCATAGATGCGCGCACGGCGCGGGCGAGCCAATGCACCGCCGTCAATCGGCGTCAGAATCGGGGCTGCCGGGTCAACGGCCATCGGAACCCCCGGCATTGGCAGGAGCTGCTGCGGGCGCAGGCTGCTTTGCCATCGCTTGCCTGACGGCGGCAGCGACGGCGCCAGTCATGTCGGGGACGGAGTTGCCGACAACCGCCTCGGAGACGAGAACAGTTGCGCCGCCGCGTGAGAGTGACTGCATCGCTGCATCGGTCGCAGCAAGGTATGCCTTGGTGCGTGCCGCCGCCTGTTCGGGCGACGAACCATTGCGGGCTTCGGCGGCGACGAAGTTCTTGATGATGGTCGAGAGGCTGACCGACACGATGCGCCGGTCGCGCAGTTCGAGCAGCTCGCGCGTCGCCCAGAAGGCCCAGACGACCAAGACAAGGAATGCCGCAACGATGGCGAGATCGCGCGGGGTAAAGCCAAGCAGCCGGGACGCGCTGCTGGTGTCGCTATCGGGCACGGCGTCGACAGTTAAGGGCGCGGGTTTGGTCATGGCCGGGGTGCCTCCGCCAGTTCGCGGCGGACGCGGCGGATGAAGCCGGGCGCGCGCAACAGCGTGATGCCGATGAAGAGCAGCATGAAGGTCTGGACGAGATAGTGTTCGAACAGCCCGCGGCGGCCGATGTCGGCCTCGACATAGCGCGTGGTCAGATTGTCGACCTGAAGGAAGAACGCATCCCACTGGCCGGCACTCAGCACGATGAAAAACACCACGGCGCAGCCAAGAACGCCAAGCAGATTGCCGGCGAACCACCCGGTCGTGACGAGGCTGAGGTAGGCAAGATCGGCAAGGCGCTGGCGCAAGGCCGTGCGACGCGAGACGTCGTCGGCGCCGGCGCTCGGAGCGCTGCCACGCGCGATACCAAGGTCGAGGGGTGCCGGCTCGCCCAGAGGCACGCGAACGTCATTCGGCGGCGATGGCATTGGAACCCTCCATGTCAGGGAACGCGATGCGTTCGACGGCCTCGGCCGTTGTCAGACCCGCAGCGGTCATCTGCTCGATCAGCGCGAAGGTGGCGGGGGAGCTTGAGAAGATGGTCGCCGAATAGGGGTCGAGGACGAGCCGCCCGAGCGCCTGGGCTTCCGGCCCTTTGATAAAGACCTCGGAATATTCGGTGCCATTACGCTTCAGGGAACGGATCATCGTCTCGGTCCCGGCATCCATTTCGAGCCGGCCGAGGCGCTTGAAATCGGCGATGGTCTCGGGCTTTTGCTGAAGGACCAGCATCCAGTCGGAATTCTCGAGCGCTGCCTGCGCGCCTTCGGACTTGTAATAGTCGTTCAAGGACTGGGTGGCGGTCGCCAGGCTCCCGCCATACTTGCGACACGTGCGGGCATAGGCCTCGACAAAATCCGCCATCGAGCCGCCCTTCAGGAGCTGCCACGCCTCGTCGATGAGCAGCATCTTTTTGACGCTGCGCGGGGTCCGCGTCATCATCTGGGTGGTCATGAACATGATGGCGGTGAGGACGACACCGCGCAGTTCCTCACGAGAGGACAGGTCGGACAGTTCGAACACCGTGAAGTCGCTATCGAGCTTCAGTGTCGCCTGACCGACAAAGAAGCGGCCATAGGTGCCGGTCGCTGTGAACGGTGACATCGCAATCCCGAGATTGGTCGCATCGACATTATCCATCGAGCGCAGATGAGAGGCGACGTGGTCGACCGATCCCTCGTTGCCATGCGCCTCCCAGACGGCGTTGACGGCAGCATCGATCAAGCCGCGTTCGGTGTCGTTCAACTTGTCGATGAACCGCGCCATCTGGCCGACGATGGCTTTGAGCATCGCCATGCAGTCGAGCTTGTAATCCTCCTCGGCCGCGACCCGTTCGGCATCGATCATCGAGAAGGGGTTGAGGCAGAACCCTGACGCCATGGTGAACTCGATGAAAGCACCGCCCTGGATCTTGACGCTGTTCATGAAGCTGCGGCCGTCGTCGATGACGACGACCTTGGCGCCGGCGCCGACCAGCGCCGCGCACACCTCCTGCAGCAGCACCGACTTGCCCGAGCCCGACTTGCCCATGATCGTGACATTGTGGTTGCCGGCGGCATTCTCGAACGGCGACCAGAAGAACGGCTGCCCGCGGCGCCCGACAAGGAGCAGGTGCGGCGCTGAACCACCGAGATACTCGCCCTGCATCGGCGCGAGATTGGCGGCGGTGGAGGAGAGCATTGTCCGGAAGCGCTTCAGCCGCATCATGTCGGCGCCAAGGCCATCGGCGAGGGTCATCGGCAGTGCGCAGAGGATTCCCTGGATCTGCAGGAAGCGTTCGTCGTTCAAATCCCACCCGGCCGAGCGGTACATCGATTTGACGGTACGTTCGTTGCGATCGCCCTCGCCCAGTGGCGAGAAGGTGGTGACGCCATAAAAGACCTGGACGAGCTTGCGCCCTTCCTTGATCTGGATCTGGACGTCGCGCCATTCTTGCGACTTCTCCTGGATGCCGGGCATCCATCGCGCGCCGCGGCTCTCCGCCAGACTCTGCGAGCGCACCGACTTGAACCCCGCCTTGGCGATCGCCGCTTCTTCGTCTGGATAGATGAGGCACAGCACGGTTGCGGTTGGGCAGGGCAAGCGGAGCTTGTCGGAGAACATGTCGCCAATCAGTCGGGCGCTCTCCCAGGGCGTCCAGCGCGGTGGATAGTTGCGCACCCCGAAGTGACGGACATCGAAGGTGTCAGGATAGACATCGCCGACCTCGGCAACGCCGTCGGGATCAAAGTTGGTCGGGCGGAAGCGTTCGGTCCGCAGCAGCAGCCGGGCTTCCTCGACAACGATATCGATGTCGCGGCGCACGACCTGTTCGTTGATCGGATCGAGCTCATTATAGCTGTGCTGGTCGATCTCCGACGCCGTGGTTGGCGAGGTCATGTCATCGACGAGTTCGATCAGATCGACCGGCGTGAAGTGAATGACATCGACGCTGATCGACTTGAGGACGCCGGCGAGCCCATCGCGCGTCGCCATCATCTCGGCATGGGTGGTGCTGCCAATCGGGACACTGCACGAAATGATGACGCGGTGATTGCGTAGGTGGAAGGGCGCGTCCTTCGACAGCGATTGCCAGACGCCGCTGGCGAGATAGTCGGCACGGTGGCGACCGATGGTCTTGTAGATGCCGCCGGCTTTGTAGCGCGGCAGAAACCACTCGCCGATCCGACGTGAGACACGCGGGCTGCCCCATGAGAGCACCTGCAGCTGCGCGCCGGCGGGCATGCCTTCCTGGAAGAACTGCCCGAGGATATCGGCGGTGCGCTCGTCGGCACCGACGAACGGCGGCATCTCCATGATGAAGCCGATCGAGGCGGCGTTGATGAACAGGCCTTCGGCCGGCAGATAGGCCCGGTACGGCAGCCACTGCGACAGCGTATCGAGGTGGATGACCGGACGCGGCGCATCGGGGCTGGTCTCGTCGCCCGTCAACATGCTGGCTATCTTGTTGAGCCACTTCACTTCGGAACATCCTTCAGGCTGCCGAGCGGCAAGGCGAACCCCGCCGGGGCTGCGGCCTTGGCGGCGTCGCGTCCGCTTTCGACGGCGCCGAGCATGACCGGGGTTGCCATGGCCTTCACGCGCGCCTGAGCAACTTGCGGGTCGCTGGTCATTGGGTAGGCAGGCTGGACAGGCGTCTTCGCCGAAACAGCCGAAGATTGGCTGACGCGCGCGAGCGACGCTTTGTTGAGATCGGCGGTATGGTCGGGCTGTGCGGCCTCTGGTGCGGCCGACGCGGAAGCCGTTGGCTGCGGATTAATGTAGGGGAGCTGATAGGTCTTGCCCTTCCAGCGAACAGGTCGCGAGCCATAGGGCGCTGTTGGCAAGACTGACGAAGGCGCTTGTGCCACCAGGGTTGCTGCCGGCGCCGGCGCAACACGACGCGTGGACGAAGCCGACACCGGCGTTGCTGCCATTGACCGGGCTGCGAGCACGTCGGGCGTATCGAAGTTTTCTGTCGGCGCGCGGGGATCGAGATTGCGCACGCGCGGCGCGGTCAATCCCGAAGCAGCCTCTGCCAGTGAAAGCGGCGCGGCGAAGCGCGATGCCACCGGTTCGGGACCATAGGCGGTGGGCGTGGTCGCGATGGCGGAGGCGGGTTTGAGTGCGTTCGCGCCGGACTGCGCTGCCCGTGCGGCGACGATCTCGTCGAGCGTTGCGAGCGC
>CALMPZ010000621.1 GCA_937871645.1 uncultured Polymorphobacter sp. | reverse complement strand
CGACCCGCACCCCGCCAAGCTGTTCCGCCCCGATGCGCCGCCGTTCGCACTGACCCGGCTCGACCAGAAGCTCGATCTGTTCGCGGGCTTCGGCATCGACGCGACGGTGGTCATCCCGTTCAATGCGGCACTGGCGGCACTGACGGCAGAGCAGTTTGTCGCCGACTGGCTGCATGCGCGCATTGGTGCGGGGGTCGCGGTATCGGGCGCCGACTTCACCTTCGGCACCAAGCGCAGCGGCAACACCGCGCTGCTCGCTGAACTGGGGCAGGGCCATGGTTTCGCCGCCGAAGTCGTCCATGCGGTCAGCGACAGCGGCGGCGTCATCTCCTCGACGCGCATCCGCGAGGCGCTGCGCGACGGCGAGGTGGCGGCGGCGACGGCGCTGCTGACGCGGCCGTATTCGATCCGCGGCGAGGTTCAGCACGGCGCCAAGCTCGGCCGCACATTGGGCTTCCCGACCGCCAACATGGTGCTTGGCGCCTATCTGCGGCCGCGCTCGGGCGTCTATGCGGTGCGGGCGCGGCTGGGGGACGGCAGTCACGTCGACGGCGTCGCCAACCTCGGCATCCGGCCGATGATCGAGCCGGTGGTCGAACTGCTCGAAACCTTCCTGTTCGACTGGGCGGGCGATCTGTACGGCCAGACCATCGATATCGAACTGGTCGAGTTCCTGCGCCCCGAATGGAAGCTCGACGGCCTCGACGCGCTCAAGGCACAGATCGCCGTCGACAGCGACAACGCCCGTGCGGCGCTGGCGCGCGTGGCGCGCTGACCCAGGCTTCAGGCACGAAAGGGCCTCCGGCGGGCAGGCCTCAGGCCTGCACCAATAGTTTGCGGTCGTGCAAATATGGCCAGCGTCGCGTCTGATAGCAGCGACCCAAACTTATGGTGCAGGCCTGAGGCCTGCCCGCCGGAGGCCCTTCCAGGCACTATGCCGCCGGCCACTTGCCCATGATGGTGGCGAGGTCGAAATAGTCGCGCCAGACGGTGATTTTGCCGTTTTCGACTTCATAGACGCCGGTCACCGGCAGCTCGACCCAGCCGGTCGCCAGCCGGTGGCGGTCGAGGCGTTCGAGGAACGCCGTGTTGCCGACCGCCGCTTCGCGCAGCACGCGGAACTCGTTTTCGAGCGTCGGCGCAAAAAACGGCTCGAGCAATGCGCGCACGCCCGCCGGGCCGGTCACCGTGCCCATCGGCATGTTGGTGTGTTCGCAATTGTCGGCGATCAGCTTGACCGCATTGTCATAGTCGAGCGGCTCCATCAGCTTCATGAACGCCTTGACGGTTTCGAGCGGGCAGAGAGTGGACATGGCGGCCTCCAGCTTATGTAGCATGTGCTACATATTTGACCCGGGCCGGTGCGTCAAGCCGTGGCGCGCGACCCGCTGCCGCGCACAAAAAACCGGCCGCAGTTGCCCGCGGCCGGTCCATTGTTGCGCTTGATGCCTTAGTATGGCGCGTTGACGACCACATATTGCGTGCTCGAACCCTGCGCCATCGGCTGGTACCAGGTGCCGCTGCAGTACATGTAGTTGTACCCGTTATACATCTGGTTGGTGCAGCCCGACGGCTGGGTGTTGACGATCGAGCCGATGACCGCGGCCGTCGTCACGACTGCCGCAGTGGTCACCATGGCGCGGCCGACATAGCCGATGCCGTCATTGTAGCAGCAGCCGCCGCCGCCGTAATAGCCGCCACCGCCGTTGACGTTGACGTTGCGGTTCACATTGACGTTGTTGTTGTTGATGTTGACGTTGTTCTTGTTGCCGCCCTTGTTGACGGTGTTGCCACCGCGGTTGCCGCCGGCATTGACCGTGTTGCCACCACGATTACCGGTATTCTGGTATCCACCACCGGCCTTGTTGCCGCCGCCGCCGCGATTGACGCTGGTCTGCGCGCTGGCTCGGCTACCGCCGCCGCCGCGGTTCATCGACTGGCCGCCGCCACCGCCGCCACCGCGACT
>CALMPZ010000620.1 GCA_937871645.1 uncultured Polymorphobacter sp. | reverse complement strand
CGGTCTGCGTCATCGCCAGATACGAATAGGGACTACGATAGTCGAAATGGAATTCCACGGCTGCCACGACTCGCCTCCTCACTATCAGACTGGCAATTCTGTATGACGAGTATCATGCTAAATCAAGTCTGATTCCAGAACAGACGCGCAACTGATAGAAAACTGGCGCAGCTCGGCAGCTTCTGCATGATGCGAACCATAAACAGCTTGGGGCGGCGCCCGGCGCGCCCTGGGATCCCGTGGAATTGGGGGTCTAGTTCTTGCGCCCGTCGTGGAGCGCCGCAAGCTCGAGAATGGACTTTCGCGTCAGCGCCAGCACCCGGTCGGCCAGCGGATCATCCGCCAGGATGCGCGAGATCATCATGGCGCCGACCATCATCGACCAGGCGGATACGGCGAACTGTTCGGTATCCTGCCCGGTTTCGCCCAGCGCCTCGCCCATGGCGTCGAACGATTTGACCAACTGCTGCGCCATCACGGCGCGGACTTCGGGATCGGCGCGGCCGACTTCGCCGGCGAGCGTCGGAATGGCGCAGCCGCTGCTCGGATGATCGCGATGCGCGGGGCTGAGGTAGCTGTTGACGATCGACTTGACCGTGATACTGCCGTTCTTGGCAACGTGCGCGGCGGACGCCTTTTCACCATCGGCCAGTGCCTGTTCAAGTGCCGCGGCAATCAGGTGCGCGCGCGATTCAAAGTGCCCGTAAAAGCCGCCATGCGTCAGATTGACCGACTTCATCAGCTCACCGACACTGATGCCGTCGAGGCCGGATTCACGGATCTTCGTGGCCGCCGCGGACAGGATGCGCTCGCGGCTTTGGGCCTTTTCAGCCTTCGAATGTCCCATTTGCGGCCTCCATCTGCACCGGCATCATCGGACAACATGACATATGTCATGCTGATTGCATACTGCCAGCTAGTGGATGCGGGTAGAAATTGCCAGAGGATACCGCCGCGTGCCTGTTGGCATGGGTCAAGTGCGCCATCAACGGCTACCATTTCTCGACCCAGGGACGCAGCGCGACCTCGAAGGCCCAGGTTGAACGATGCTGCCGGTGGAGCTGGAGATAGACCTCGGCGATGCGATCCGGGTCGGCCATATTGTCGTCGACTGTGGTGCCGGCGAGCCGGTGCGCGCGGCTGCCGTCGTCCTGCGTCCAGCCGATGGCGGCATCGATCGGGACATTCACAACGTGCACGCCCTGCGGCATCAATTCGCGCGCCATGCTCTGCGCCAACCCGGTCTTGGCCTGACACGCCATCGCGAAAGCGCTGCTGGCCGGAAAGCCCTTCAGCGCGGCGCTGGCGTTGGTGATGATGAACGTGCCGCGCACGCCGTTGGCATCGGGCTGGTTCTGCACCATCACCCGCGCCGCCTGCTGGCCGACCAGAAACGCGCTGAAGGCGGCGTTGGTGATGGTTCCCAGCACCATCGCCGGCTCGAGTTCAGTGATGGTCTTGCGGAAGACGCCAGCAACACGGCCGTCGATGTTGTGCACCACCAGCGTCGGCGCCCCGAGGTCCGTTTCGACCTTGCGAAACAACGCGTCGACGTCCGCCGGATTGCTGGCATCGCAACCATAAAGCGCGACGCCGAGCGACTCCTTGAGGGCCAGCAATACCGGCTTGTCGGGATTGCGCGCGGCAATCGCCACCTTGATGCCGTTGGCTGAGAACAGGCGCGCGCAACTGGCGCTGATACCCGGCCCGCCGCCAACGATCAGCGCCAGATCACCTGACCTCGGGGGCGCGCCGGATGTTGCCATGACCTCGTCCCTTTCAACTTCAGGCGTTGACGTCGACCACTGTGCGGCCCTGCACCTTGCCTTCGAACATCCCGGCGGCGACGCCGGGCACGTCGGCAAGCCCGATGGTGGTGACCGTGCGCGCCAGCTTGGCCGGATCGAGTTCGCGGCCCAGCCGGCCCCAGGCGGTTTCACGGACGGCTTGCGGCGCATTCACCGAATCGATCCCGGCGAGCGTGACGTTGCGCAGAATGAACGGCAGGACCGTCGTCACCAGGTCCGTTCCCTGCGCAAGGCCGCAAGCCGCGACCACACCCAGATACCCAGTCTGGGCGATGGCATTTGCCAGCGTATGGCTGCCGACCGAGTCGACGACGCCGGCCCAGCGCTCGCGCGCAATGGGCGCGCCCGGTTCGGAAAGCGTGCCCCGGTCAATGATTTCGGCGGCGCCCAGCGCGCGCAGATATTCGGCTTCGTCCGGCCGCCCGGTCGAGGCAATGACACGGTACCCGAGCCCCGACAGGATGGCGATGGCGATCGAGCCAACGCCGCCGTTCGCGCCGGTGACGAGGATGTCGCCGCGCGACGGGTTGATGCCGCCATGTTCGAGCGCCATGACGCACAGCATCGCGGTATAGCCGGCCGTGCCGATCGCCATAGCGTCGCGCGTCGAAAACGTATCGGGGACCTTGACCAGCCAGTCACCGCCGACACGGGCGCGCTGGGCATAGCCGCCGTGATGCGTCTGGCTGAGGCCCCAGCCGTTGACCAGCACGCGCTCCCCGACGGCAAAGCCGGGGTTCGACGACTGCCGGACCGTGCCGGCAAGATCGATACCGGGGATCAGCGGAAACTTCTGGATGATGCCGGCCTTGCCCGACAGCGCCAGCGCATCCTTGTAGTTGACGGTGGAATAATCGACGTCGATCGTCACATCGCCCGGCATCAGGTCAGCGTCGGAGAGTTCGACCAGATTGACTGAAATTTCCTTGTCCGGCCGTGTCGCCAGAAGTGCCTTGAATGTCATGGTGTCCGCTCTCCTATTTGCCCAACCCGGGCGCGATTATTTGATCTTGATGACGACCTTGCCCTTGGCGCGGCCGGTTTCGACATAGTCCATCGCCGCGTTGGTTTCGGCAAACGGAAACACCCGGTCGACGACCGTACGCACGCTGCCGGCATCGATCAGCGCGGCAATCCGGGCCAATTGTGCGCCGTTCGCCTGCATGAACAGAAAGCTGTAGTCGACGCCTTGCCGCCGCGCCTGCCCGCGGGCTTTCGCGCTGAGCAGGCGCATGACCTGTTGCACGAACCAGTTGGCGCCGATCGATTTGGCAAACGCCGGGTCGGGCGGGCCCGAAATCGAGATGACGCGACCACCGGGTTTCAGGATCCCGATCGATTTCGCCAGTGTCGCCGCATCCCGGCTGTTGAGCACGACATCATAGCCGCCCAGCATCGCAGCGAAGTCTTCGCGGCGATAGTCGATGACGATGTCGGCGCCGAGCCCGCTGACCAGGTCGGCACTGCCGGCCCCAGCGGTCGTTGCGACGATGGCACCGGCATGCTTGGCCAACTGGATCGCGAACACGCCGACGCCGCCCGAGCCCGCCTGGATAAAGACCTTGTCACCCTTTTTGACATGCGCCCGGTCGAACAGTGCCTGCCACGCGGTCAGCGCCACCAACGGCACCGAGGCCGCCACTTCCATCGTCAGCGATTTGGGCTTCAGCGCCAGATCGGCTTCGGGCACCGCGATGTATTCGGCAAAGGTGCCGACGATGCTGGCATCAGGGTGGGCGAAGACCTCGTCGCCGGGCTTGAAGCTTGTGACCCTGGCACCGACCTGTGTCACCACCCCGGCGAGGTCGCTGCCCAGCGCCACCGGCAGCTTGAACGGCAGGATCAGTTTGAAATCGCCGTTGCGGATTTTGGTATCGATCGGGTTGACGCTGGCCGCGTGGATTTCCACCAGCACATCGGTGTCTTTGAGCACCGGTTGCGGCATTTCACCGAGGCGAAGCGGTTTGCCGCGACCGTAGCTATCGAGGATGAAGGCTTTCATGGGGTTTTCCAATTTCCGTCCCGATGACCGATGGGGCGTTGCTTGCCAGCGCCGCCTTGAAGGCGTCAGACGGACGTGACGCCGCCATCGACGGCCAGCGTCTGACCGGTAATGTGCTTGCCGGCGTCGCTGGCGAAAAGCAGCAGGGCGCCCTTCAGGTCCTGGTCGTCACCGATCCGGCCGAGCGGCGCGGCGCTGGCATAGGTTTCAACGCCATTGCGCTCGAACAGGCCTTTGGTCATCTTCGACGGGAACATGCCGGGCGCGAGCGCGTTCGCCGTGATGCCGTATTTGCCCCATGCGGCGGCAAGGCTGCGGGTGAAGTTGATGACCGCGCCCTTGCTGGTGTTGTAGGCGACCAGATCGGGCGCGCCGCGCATCCCGGCCATCGACGACATGCTGATGATGCGACCGTAGCGATTGGGGATCATCGACTTTTTCGCGATCCGCTGCGACAGCACGAACAGCGACCTGATGTTGAGGTTCATGATCTTGTCGAAGGCGTCGATCGGGTGGTCTTCAGTGGGAGCGCCCCAGCTGGCGCCGGCATTATTTACGAGGATGTCGACCTTGCCGAGCCGTTCGATGGCTTCGTCGGCCAGACGAAATGTATCGTCGTCGTTGATGACGTCGGCAACGACATAGTCGACATCGATGCCGCGCGCCTTGAGATGGTCGCGCGCCGCGACGAGATCGGCCTCCTTGCGCGACGAAATGATCAACCGGGCACCGAAGTCGCCAAGCGCTTCGGCGAGCTGGATACCGAGCCCGCGCGAGCCGCCGGTGATCAAGGCGGTCTTGCCGGTCAGGTCAAACATGGCACGTGGATCGGACATGATGTAGTTTCTCCTCGGATTTCCGGGCGTTCGGTCTTGACCATCTGAATGACAACCATCATACAGATGGTCAAGCGCGAACGGCGCAATGGAAACTATCCGATGCCCAATTGCGGCTTGGCTGGTGGGGGAGAAGGCAAGTGGGACTGGTGTCGGCAAAGGAAGTTTGTCTGGTTATCGGCGCCGGTGAAGGCGCCGGTGCCGGCATCGCCCGGGCATTCGCGGCCGAAGGCATGGCGGTCTGCATGACCCGGCGCGCCCGCAGCCTCGACCAGCTCGAAGCACTTGCCAAGGCTATTCGCAGCACCGGCGGCGAGGCGCACGCGTTTGGCGTCGATGCGCGCTCCGAAGAAGAAACAATCGAGCTGTTCGCGACAATCGAACGCGACATCGGGCCGATCAGCGTCGTGGTGTTCAACATCGGCGCCAACGTCCAGTTCGGCATCCGCGAGACGACGACGCGGGTTTTCACCAAGGTCTGGGAAATGGCCTGTCTCGCCGGATTTCTTGCTGGCCGCGAGGCGGCGCGAGTCATGGTCCCGCGCGGGAAGGGCACCATCATCTTTACCGGCGCGACCGCCAGCATTCGCGGGCGCGAAAACCTCGCTGCGTTTGCGGCCGCCAAGAACGGCCTGCGCGCCGTTGCCCAGTCGATGGCGCGCGAACTGGGGCCGCAGGGCGTGCACGTCGCACATGTCATCTGCGACGGGGCGATCGACGGCGTGTTCACCAGGTCGCGGATTGATGATGTCACGCCGCTGCTGGACGACGACCTCATCCTGAAGCCTGACGATATTGCCAGCAACTATGTCATGCTGCACCGGCAGCAGCGCTCGGCATGGACACATGAACTCGATCTGCGCCCGTGGCGCGAAAAATGGTGAGGAGCCCCGACATGAACAAACCAGTCGTCGAATTCATCTTCGATTTTGCCAGCCCGAACGCGTACATGGCGCTGAAAGTCTTGCCGAAAATCGCCAGCCAGAACGGCGCGGAAATCAAACTGTTCCCGTGCCTGCTCGGCGGGATATTCAAGCTGACCGGCAATCAGGCGCCGTTCAACGCATTTGCGGGCATCAAGGGCAAGCTCGAATATGAGCGCCTGGAAATGCAGCGCTTCATTGAGCTACACAAATTGCAGGCGTTCCGGATGAACCCGCACTTCCCAATCAACACGCTGGGGCTGATGCGCGGCATGGTTGCGGCGCAGCACATGGGGGTCGCGAACGAATATCTGGACATCGTGCTCGGCGGGATGTGGGAAGCTGGCGAAAAAATGGATGATCCGGCGGTGTTTCTCGCCTGCTTGAACAAGGGTGGCCTCGACGGGCAGCGCTTGATCGAACTCGCCAACAGCCCTGACGTCAAGGCCGAGCTGGTGGCCAACACCGATGCTGCGGCCACACGCGGCGTGTTCGGCATTCCGACGTTCTTCGTGGGTGACGAAATGTTCTTCGGCAAGGAACGCATCGGCCAGATCGAGGATTTGTTGAAGCGGATGGCGGCCAGCGCCTGAATTTCTGAATTTCAATCGTCATGCAGATGCACGGCGACCGAAGGAGAATAATGATGTCCGACATGTCCGCAGGCCGCGTCTACACCGAACGGCACGACCATATCCTGAAGATCGTCATCGACAATGTGGCGAAGAAGAACGCCTTCAGCCCCGAGATGATGGCCCAGCTTTCCGACGCACTGACGCTGCTCGAAAATGACGATGACCTGTGGGTCGGCGTCGTGTGCGCCGTCGGCAGCGCCTTTACCGCGGGGCTCGACATGCCAAAGTTCTTCGGTCCCACGGCCACGGTGAAGCCTGATCCCGAGGGCAATATCGACCCGTTCGGGCTTGCCAACCAGTGCACCAAGCCGATCGTCACCGCGGTGCAGGGGATTTGCTACACCATCGGCATCGAGCTCATGCTGTCGGGCGACATCGTTGTCGCAGCAACCGACGCCCGCTTCTGCCAGATGGAAGCCAAGCGCGGTATCGCGCCGTTGGGCGGCGCGCACTTCCGCTACATGACGCGCGCTGGCTGGGGCAATGCCATGTACCATCTGCTGCTGTGCGACGAATTCAGCGCGGCCGAAGCCTATCGCATCGGGATGGTCCAGGAACTTGTGGCGCCCGGCGAACAGATCGACCGCGCCATGGAACTCGCCCGCATCATCGCCGCGAACGCCCCGCTCGGCATCCGCGTCACCAAGACGGCCGGCCGCAAGTTCATCGAGGCCGGCGAGCAGGCAGCCATTAATGCAATACCGGGAATCAAGGACCAGGTGATGAACAGCGCCGATGCCGCCGAGGGCATCCAATCGTTTGTCGAACGCCGGTCGGCCGTTTTTCAGGGCAGGTAACTTTGCGCCGGACGTGCTGGCGGAAAGTGAGTCAGAGTCATTTTTGGGCGCGAAACCGGGGTCGGCTTTGGATACGAATTGACGCCTTGACCGCCCATGTCGACAACAAGCCCGTTCGACAGCGCCTTCGACAGCGTCCGCCCGCCTAAACGGTCCCGCGCGTCGAGGACGACGACCGACTTTCCTGCGTCGACAAGCACGCGCGCTGCGGTCAAGCCCGACATGCCAGCGCCAACGATCACGACATCGCAATTCACCGTGTCCGTCATGCTGATCGTCCTTCTATGGCCTTTGCGAACGCCGGCGCCCCCAACCGCCCGTCAATGAACTCGCCCCTCGACGTCTGGTGGTCGCTCACAATTTGGCGAATTTCCACCGTGACCTGTCAGCGCATTCAATTCTTCAATTTGGTATCATCCGTCTAACATTGGCCAACAGCCTATTGTTGCCCGCGGCATCGTTCTGGAATGGGACGCGCGGCAGAGATGGCGCTGACGTTGGCCCCGCGTCAGCCAGCTCTGCAGGTCAGCCCAGGGGGTTGGAAATCGACGACCCAGATGCAAGCGTGCTCACAGCGTTTCGGGCGACAGCTTTGGCGAATCGCTACCGGCCCAGACTACTGAAACCCGGCGAAGTGAAGGGGGGCGCGGAAATTTTCCAATGATTACAGTGCCCAGTTTTGTCACATGTGGGGCAGCATCCCCTCCACAAAGGGATCCAGATACATCAGGGCGAAAGGGCCATCCGACAGGCAACCCAGTTGGGTCCTGGTTTGCAGCGTTGGGCAGGAAATTGCGCCGGGCCCAACATCGTTTCATTCTTGCGTGGTCGTTGCGGCCCACGCCTGTTGAGCGGCAATTCATCGTGCTCACCTGCTTCGCGTATCCTGGACGGCTTCGCGCTGAAAAATCGAGTGATGATCGGTAAGCCAGCGAACGGACAAGGCGCTGAAGCGACCAAAGCAGGCCGATTCAGAATGGTTCGAGTGGGCCTTCAACAACACTGCGGATCGCCAGTACAAAGAGCAGAACGGCAATCGCCGCAGATGGAGCAAACCCGATCGCAGGCTTGATGCCGGCGAACAGGAAGAGCCCAAGGGCAATGGCAAGGCTCCAAGGTAGCGCGATTGCCAGTAGCTGCAGCCAGCGCCGATCACCGCGCCCCTTGCCGGGGCGAATGAGTACGGACGGGTAATCCTTGCCGAGCTTGCCGTTCTCGCCGCGGTTCTGGAGTGTGAGATAGCTGTAGCGACGATTGATGATAACATCCCACAGACGGGCGACGACCGGTAGGTGCGACAGATAGCGGGTGTGCGAGGCGCCCGGCAACGGAAATGCGAAGCCCTTCACGTGGAAATTGTCGATGGGATTGATCGAGCGCTGCGCCGGCATCGGCGAACTGAGCGGGCCGGAGACAATGTCGCCGTCGTCCCAGAAGTTGATCCAGTGAATGTGCGGCTTGCGGTTATGGGCAAACGGCGGCCCGCCCGTGTCGCCACGCAGCACTTCCTGAACGCGCAGGTAGCGGTGCGACGTGGACGTCGAACTTTCAAAGAAATACTCGACCTTGTCGATCGGGCTGCCCCAAGTGATGAAGTGCTCGATCTTCATCAGCGGCAGCGGGCCTTCGATCGGATTGTCGCGGTTTTCCGAGCGGTTGATGCGGGTCAGCGACAGCAGCGTGTCATGCGCAATGGTGGTACCAAGGCTATGCGCGGTGATGACGACGCGCTCGCACTGCTTGTCTGACAGCACGCGGGTCAGCGTGCGCCGCGCGGCGGTCAGAATCTCCTGGCGCTTGCGGTTGCCGAGGTCGGTTTCGCGGTAACTGGCCCAGGCACGGACATCGCCAAGCGCGTCGGTCAGGAAGCCGGTGATGCCGGCAAGGCCGAGGATACCGGTAACAAGCAGCAGCGCGATACTGCCGGCTTCACCGAGCAGCGGCACCATCGGCGCAAGCGGCGGCACCGCACTGGTGAGGTCGAGAATGGCGTTGGCGGCAGCGAAGGCGCCCAGCAGTACAGCAGCGGCGGCAAGCGCAATCGCCAGGATGACAGTGGTGAGCAGGAAAATGATCCGCAGTTCGGCGCCGACATAGTGGCGGCGCCAGGCTTTGGCGACCGCTTGCAGGCGGGCGGCGCGGACGGGTTCGGGCTTGGCCTTGCCGGTGACGGTCTGCTGTTCGATGAAGGCCAGG